>NZ_JBTOLZ010000014.1:0-112821 GCF_054552075.1 Roseivivax sp. | reverse complement strand
CTACATCGGCGCGGAGCTGGCCCAGATGATGAGCCGCATGGGCGTGAAGGTCACGCTTGTCGCCCGTTCGCATCTGTTGCCCGGCGCGGAACCAGAGGTCTCGGAGGCATTGGCGGCGGCGTTCGAGGCCGAAGGCATCACCCTTCTGACCGGGTTAAGCTACGACACTGTGCGCCGCGACGACGCCGGCGTGACACTACGCGTGATCCAGAACGGAAAGCCTGTCGAAGTGACAGCGGATCACCTCGTTTCGACCGCTGGCAGGCGGGCCAATACCGAAGATATGGGCCTGGACGCAATCGGCGTTGAAACAGACGCGCGTGGGTCCATCGTCGTCGGCGAGGACATGCAGACATCGGTGCGAGGCATCTATGCCGCAGGCGATGTGACCGACCGTGACCAGTTTGTCTATATGGCGGCCTATGGTGCAAAGCTCGCGGCCAAAAACGCGGTTCTCGGCGAGGATCATCGTTACGACAACGCCGCGATGCCCTGGGTGGTGTTTTCCGACCCGCAGGTCGCGGGCGTCGGTCTCGGTGAAGCCCAGGCGCGGGACGCGGGCTTCGATGTAAAGACGTCCATCGTGCCGCTCGATCAGGTGCCGCGCGCGCTGGCCGCACGCGACACGCGCGGATTGATCAAACTGATGGCGGACAGAAAGACGGACCGATTGCTTGGTGGCCAAATCATCGCGCCCGAGGGGTCCGATACAATCCAGACTCTCGTTATGGCGCTGAAGTTCGGCATGACCACAAAGGCACTTGGGGAGACGATCTTCCCGTATCTGACGACCGTGGAAGCGCTGAAGCTGGCGGCCCAGACATTCGACATGGATGTGGCGAAGCTGAGCTGCTGCGCCGGATAGACCCAAGACTAGGACCAGAAAATGAGCGAAGACTACGACCTGATCGTCATCGGGGCAGGCATGGCGGGCGTGGCTGCGGCCAACAAGTGTGGCGCGGCAGGATGGCGTGTGGCCATTGTCGATGCGCTGCCCTTCGGCGGCACCTGCGCATTGCGCGGCTGCGATCCAAAGAAAATCCTGCGGCGCGGTGCGGAAATCATGGACGCGGCACGGCTCATGCAGGGCAAGGGGATCGATCCCGGCGATTTGTCGATCAACTGGGCCGATCTGATGGCCCACAAGCGCGGCTTCACCGATCCGGTGCCGGACAAGATGGAAAAAGGCCTGACGGGCAATGGCGTCGAAACCCTGCATGGAGCCGCCCGCTTCACGGGAAGCAACACGCTGGAGGTTGATGGGAAGACATATCTGTCGAAGCGGTTCCTTGTCGCCGCCGGTGCCATGCCCAGGCCGCTCGGCTTCACAGGGGCCGATCTCGTGATCGACAGCACGAATTTCCTCAACCTTGAGGCCCTTCCCGAACGGATTCTCTTCATCAGTGGCGGCTTCGTATCCTTTGAGTTCGCGCATATCTCGGCGCGGGCCGGAGCCAAACCCATCATTGTGGATCGCGGGGCCCACCCATTGGGCAGCTTCGATCCCGATTTGGTCGACATGCTGGTCCAGCGCGGCGCCGGTATCGGCGTGGACCTCATGCGCGAGACCGAAATCGTCTCGGTCGCGGAAACCAGTGGAGCATTCACTGTCGAGGTTGCGTCGGGCGATCAGACCCGGACAATCGAAACCGATTTGGTCGTGCATGGCGCGGGCCGGGTTGCAGCCCTGGCCGACCTGAATCTTGAGGCGGCTGGTGTCGACCACAGTGACAAGGGCATCGTTGTAGCCCCCCATCTGCAAAGCACGACAAACAGCGCGGTCTATGCCGCAGGAGATTCCGCCGACACCGATGGCATGCCGCTGACGCCGGTCGCAGTGATCGAAGGGAAGGTCGCGGCCTCCAACATGCTCAAAGACGCGCAAACCGCACCGGATTATGCCGGTATTCCGACGGCCGTCTTCACCGTTCCGGAAGTGGCGCGTGTCGGCATGTTGGAAGACGAGGCAAGGGACGCCGGGCATGACATAGATGTCCGGTTCACCGACACTGGCGGTTGGTATTCGAACTATCGGATCGGCGAAACCTCCGCCGCCGCGAAGATCCTCGTCGATAGGTCGAATGGCAAGATTCTCGGCGCGCACCTGTTCGGCCCGGAATACGGCGAGCTGATCAATTTCTTCGGGTTGGCGATCAAGCTGGGCCTGACGGCCAAGCAGCTTCAGTCGATGACGGCGGCCTATCCAAGTGTCGGATCGGACTTGGGGTCACTTCTTTAACGCAAGCGCCCCCTACTCGTCCTTCAGATCATTCCGCGCGTCGCGGATGATCATCCACGACGAATGCAGGAAAAGCCCCGCGATCGCGAACGCGACGATCAGGTCGGGCCATGCACTGCCAAGCCACGCGACCAGCCCGGCGGCGATGACCACGGCGAGGTTGCCGATGGCGTCGTTGCGCGAAAACAGCCAGACGGCCCGCATGTTGGCATCGCCCTTGCGGTGCTTCAGCAGCGGCAGGACCGCGAGGACGTTCACGATCAGCGCACCCACCGCGAAGGCTCCCATCAACCCGGCTTCGGGTGTCGTTTGGTTGAGGACACGCCAGAGCGTGCTGCCGACGACGCCGAGGCCCAGAAGCCCCAGAAACACGCCCTGGATCATCGCTGACCGCGCACGCCATGTCAGGCTCCAACCGATGGCGAGCAGGCCCAGAAACGTGATCGCGCCGTCGCCGAGGAAATCGAGCGCGTCCGCCTTCAAAGCCTGCGACCCGGACAGGAACCCGCCGAACATCTCGACCACGCCGTAGCCGAGATTGAGCAGGACCACGATCCAGAGGGCGCGGCGATAACTCGGGTCCTTGTAGGCCGGATCGGAGGATGTATCGCCGTCCTCGATCTTCTCAAAGCCGTAGCCGGTCGCATCGAGCGCGGGCCGCACCTTCGACAAGTCACCCTCCGCGATCCGTAATGTCATGACGTGGGTTGCGGCAGACACCTTCACATCGCCTTCGGCCACGCCCGCAGACCGGGCCGCGCGCTCGATCTCGGCCGCGTCCTTGGCGCAGTCCATGCCCTGCACCCGCATTCGGATCGGCGTGGAGGCCGTCGGCAACGTGCTGTTCTCGGCCTGGTTCATGTGCGATCCTCTTCAAAGTGGCGAGCAAAAGTGCCGCCGCTAACGTATCAGTGGATAATGATATGACGACGCAAGACGTTCAAGACGATCTTTTGGCACCCGACGCCCTAGAACTGCGGGCAAAGCTCTTTCGGGGCCTCGGCGATCCCAGCCGTCTGGCGATCCTCGATGCGCTGGTGGCGGGCGAACGCAGCGTTCAGGAGATTGTCGCTCATACTGGGTTGGGGCAACCCAATGTCTCGAACCATCTGCGCTGCCTTCTGCATTGCGGGCTGGTCAGCCGCCGCAGCGAAGGTCGATTTGTCCGGTATCGCCTGGCGGACAGGCGGGTTGCCGAGCTGATCCGTGCCGCGGATCGGCTCCTTGCCTCAACCGCGACCGGGCTCGGCGACTGCGAACGCTACACAGAGTAGTCAGCGTTCTGTCGGCTTGGAAACCCGAAAAACCGCGGCGTCCGTTTCCGATACGTGCGGTAGGGCGCGCCATAGACCTCTTCCAGCCATGGCTCTTCGGCAAAAGGGGCGAGAGCAAAGGCGACCACACCGCCCGTCGCGATGATCAACGCAGCGGGAGTGGCGGACAGGATTGCCCATCCGACCAGGATGCCCATGTCTGCCACGTATTGCGGGTTGCGCGACCAACGATAGAAACCATCGGTTTTCAGCTCGGCTTCCGCGCCGCTGGTCGCGTCGAGGCCGATGCCCAAGGCAGCAGGCCAGACCACGGCATTGCCCGCCATGATCAGCGGCAGGCCTACGCTCCAACGAAGCCAGAGCGGCCAATCCAGAGCATTCCATCCGGCGGAGCCCACAAGGATCGCGCTACTGAAGACCGCGAGGGTCGGGAGCCAGACCATGAGTTGGCTGAGCCAGTTCACCCGTTGCGGGGGCCAGAGACGGCGGGATGGGACAAGGATCGACCAAAGCAGCATCGCAATAAGAACTGTTTCACAGACAAGCGCGACGGTCAGCGCCACGGAAGCAAAGTCGGTCATCCGTGCCGCTCCTCGCCATGCCCGCGCCCGCCGAACTCGGACGGGTCGTCGCAGGCGTGGCGCGCGCATTCCAGCTCCAGCGTTGTGTGCTCGATGTCGAAGCGGTCTGCCAGCGCTGTTTTGATCCGCTCCTTCACCGCGTCTGCGTCGGACCAACGGCCCTCGGTTATTACGATATGTGCGTCGAGGGCCGCTCGGTGTTCGTCCATCTGCCAGAAATGCGCGTGGTGGATGCCGGTCACCCCGTCGATTCCGCGCACGGTCTCCAGCACCGCTTGCGTCTCGATTTCCGGTGGTGAGCCGAGCATCAGGATACGGATCACCGGGCCAATTTCCCGGAACGACTGCCAAAGTATGTAGCCTGCGATCAGCACCGTCACGAGCGGGTCGATCAGCCGCCAGTCGTAAAGCAGGATCAGCGTGCCAGCGACAATCACCGCGACGGAGCCGAGCGCGTCGGCGACGTTGTGCAGGAACGCCGCGCGGATGTTCACACTGGATTTGGACATGGCGTAGGTCAGCGCAGCCGTCACGGCGTCCACGATAAGCGCAATTCCGGCGATGATGACGATCAGCCAGCCCTCGACCGGCTGCGGATCGGCAAAGCGCATCGCGGCTTCGTAGAGCAGGTAGAGGCCGATCACGATCAGCGTGGTGTAGTTGATGAGCGCGGCCACGACCTCGACCCGACCGTAGCCGAACGTCATGTCGGCATCGCGAGGTCGCCGCGCGATTTTCCGGGCGGCGAAAGCGATGATGAGCGAGATTGCATCGGAAAAGTTGTGCAGCGCATCGGCGATCAGCGCCAGCGAACCGGAAACGATGCCGCCGACGATCTGAGCAACCGTCAGGCCCATATTGACTGCGATGGCGGCGAAGACCCGGCGGTCGCCCGCTTCCGGATCGACGTGATGATGATGGCCGTGCCCCATAGTAGCTCCTTTCGATTCGTATCACTTCAGTGTAGATACGATCTACAGCGACTGGAGGTTCAAGAGGCGACATGAAAGAATATTCCATCGGGCAGATGTCGCGCCGGACGGGTGTGAAGGTGACGACGATCCGCTACTACGAAAGCCGGGGCCTGATACCGGCACCGGCGCGGACGACAGGCGGGCAGAGGCGCTATGATGCAGCGGCGCTCGAACGCCTCGCTTTCCTCCGTCACGCGCGGGAACTGGGCTTCGGGCTCGATGACATCGCCGATCTGATGGCCTTGGCAGAAGCCCCGTCAGAGGATTGCGCACCTGCCCATGAGATCGCACGCAAGCAGCTCGCGGCGGTGGACCGGCGCATGACCATTCTCGCGCAGCTTCGGGAAGAACTGGTGCGGATGGCCAGTGCGGACGATCCAGGCCACGCCGGAGAGTGTCGCGTCATCGAGGTTCTGGGGGATCACCGGCTCTGTATCGGTGCGCATGATCTGCCGGACGGTAGCGCAGACTTATCCGGAAGCTAGGCGAAATTCAGTTGCTTGTGACAACATCGACGGTTTCGTCGAAGGACCGAAAGCCGCCGTTGGCGCAGCCGCAGCGAATGCACGCTTTGTCCGCACATCTCACGTTGATGACGGATGCTGGGAACGACCGCTTTGCTCTGTCGGGAGGCGCGAAAGACGACTGGTGACCCGGCTAAACCTTATTCCATGGAGGCTGATACGTCCTGTGAAAGCTCCTTGGTCAGGGTCGATCCCTTGGCCAACCGACGCGCGAGCGTTTGAACGAACCCACCATACCGCTCCTTCCCCTTCGCCTTGGCCGCTGCGTAGGTGGCATCCGGCAGCGGTGGCGTTGTCGTCAGCCAGAAGCGAACAAACAGCGCCAGCGCCTCGGTCGTGATCTCTTGGTCGCGTTCCAGCCGCTCGAGCGACCTTGTCAGGCGGTCCAGCCTGCGGACGATCGCGGCCTCGCTCTGTTCGGCGCTGTCGGGGGAGAGGAACGACGCCAAGGCCGCTTCGATGATCTGGGTTTTGGGGACGCGCCGCCGCGCGGCGAGCGCGTCGATTTCATCGAAGAGGGCTGCGTCGACATAGGCGGTGATCTTGGCTTTCTTCATGTCGTCACCTCACAGTTCGATGCCATCATCCGGATCGAGGGCCGCTTGACGCGCGACGGTGCGGAAGCGGGTTTGCATGGCGCGGGCGCGTTGGGCCTCGTCGTCGGGTTCGTCTTCGAGGTCTGCGAACTCCTCGCGCAGGAACGGCAGTTCGGGCGCCACATCCTCATGATCCGGGATCTCAGGTTCTCGTCGGATGCCACCATCCCCGTCGTCAGCGGGCTTGTTCGTGGCAGCTTCCCGAGGCGGCGCTATCGGCTGAAGACAGCTCCAATCATCGGATCCCGCAGGGCTGACGGATCCAGATGCTTCGACGATAGGCGGCTTTTGGATTCTCGCCGTCAGTTGCGCATCGCGGAAGTACCGCACTTTTTGTGCCCGGATCGGGGCTGCGCCCGACACGAGAATGATTTCGTCGTCGGATGGCAGCTGCATGATCTCACCAGGCGTGAGCAAGGCGCGGGCGGTTTCCTGACGCGAGACCATCAGATGCCCGAGCCAGGGTGACAGGCGGTGCCCGGCATAGTTTTTCATCGCGCGCAGTTCGGTTGTGGTACCGAGGGCGTCTGACAGGCGCTTCGCCGTGCGCTCGTCATTGGTCGCGAATGCGACGCGGACATGGCAGTTGTCCAGGATGGCGTTGTTCTGGCCATAGGCCTTCTCGATCTGGTTCAGCGACTGGGCGATCAGGAAGGCCTTGAGGCCATAGCCCGCCATGAAGGCCAGTTGGCTTTCAAAGAAGTCGAGACGTCCGAGGGCGGGGAACTCGTCGAGCATGAACAGAAGGCGGTGCTTGCGGTTGGTGTTGTGCAGCTCTTCCGTCAGACGGCGGCCGATCTGGTTCAGGACCAGCCGGACCAGCGGTTTCGTGCGGGAAATATCCGACGGGGGCACCACGAGGTAGAGGGTGAGCGGCCGCGCATCTGAGACCAGATCATCGATCCGCCAGTCGCAGCGCCGGGTCACGGCGGCGATCACAGGGTCGCGGTAGAGGCTAAGAAAGGACATGGCGGTGGACAGGACGCCGGAGCGTTCGTTCTCGGACTTGTTCAGCAGCTCGCGCGCGGCTTGGGCAACAACAGGATGCGGGCGATCTCCGAGATGGGCAGTCCGCATCATTGCATTTAGTGTGGCGGCGATGGGACGCCGAGGATCTGACAGGAAGGCGGCGACGCCTGCCAGTGTTTTGTCCTTCTCGGCATAGAGAACATGCAGGATCGCGCCGACCAGAAGGGAATGGCTGGTCTTCTCCCAATGATTGCGCCGCTCGAGCTGGCCTTCGGGATCGACGAGGATATCCGCGATGTTTTGCACGTCCCGCACCTCGCGCTCCCCGCGGCGAACCTCGAGCAGCGGATTGTAGGCGGCGCTGGCGGCATTGGTCGGATCGAAGAGCAGGACACGCCCGAACCGCGCCCGCCATCCGGACGTCAGTTGCCAGTTCTCGCCCTTGATGTCGTGGACAATCGCGGAGCCGGGCCAGGTCAGCAGGCTTGGGATGACGAGACCGACGCCCTTGCCGGAGCGGGTGGGGGCGAAGCACAGCACGTGTTCCGGGCCGTCATGCCGGAGGTAGCGCTTGTCGAGGCGGCCGAGCACGACCCCGTCTTCCGCGAAAAGTCCGGCGGCGGTGATATCTTTGAGGCCTGCCCATCTGGCCGAGCCATAGGTCGTCACGTCGCTGGCCTCGCGCGCCCGCAGGACCGACAGCAAGATCGCGACGGCAATGGCGGCGATCCCGCCTGCGCCGGCGATTGTGGCTCCTTCCATGAAGACGCGGGGCGCGTAGGCGTCGTACCAGTACCACCAGGTGAAGACCTGCCACGGGCGATAGATCGGCAGGCCGAACAGGGTGGTGAGAGGCGCGCCAAGCTGGGGCTGGAACCCCAGACGGAACGCGACCCATTGCGTCGCTGCCCAGACGAAGAGCAGCGCCACGATACTGACGATGAGGATCTGGCCCCAGAGGATCTTGGTGGCCGATGACGTTTCCTGACGGCTCATGGTGATGTCCTTTCTGCTCAGAGGCTCAGCCCGCGCTTGCGCCCGAGGCTCCAATCGATCCCGCCGCCGGGCGTTATCGTGCCCGTGACGGTCTGGCCGAGATGGCGTTCGAGTTGCGGGGTCCAGGGGACGAGCGAGAATCCGAGGCCGTCGTCGATCATGGCGAAGCGGCCCGAGGCGAGATCCAGGCGTTGACGAAACGTCCCTGCGACGGGTTCGCCCTCGGTTGGTTTGTGGTGGGGAAGCCCGGTTTGTGTGCTGAGGTCTTGAGCGATGGCGTCCAGTCCGCGGTTGCGCAGGGTGGCCAGCAGATCGCGGGCAAAGGTGACCCGCTGCCCTTGCCGTCGGGCGAGGCCTTCGGCGACAAGGTGATCCGAGCGGCGCTCCAAGGCCTGGCGAACATCTGCGCCAAATCCGGCACCACTCAGCGGCGCGCGGTCCCGGGCAAGATGCAGGCGGTCGAGCCAGGTGGCGCCATCCGCCTCGATCTGGGCGGCCAGCGAAAGATCGGAACGACCGACAAGAGACAGTTGCGGTGTCCCGTCCGTTTTCCCCGTCCAGAGCCGGGTTTCGACGATACCACCTTGCGGCGTGTCGCCGGTCGCATCGAGATCCCGGAAACGCAGGTGATGAACGCGACCGTCAACACCGTCGATGATCGCGTAGCCGCTACCGGCGTGGTCGTCATGAAAGCCGCGTTCCACGAGCCGCCCGAGGATCGGCGCGGTGGGCGTGCCTTCGATGGCGAAATCACCCGCCGCGCGGTTGCGGTCGGCGCCCATGGCCCGGTGCATCCGTTTGATGATGTCGCCGCGCATCCCAAGCTCGCGCAGAGTGTCTTCGGCGTTTGGTTTCAACTCCCAGACGGCAGGGGCGATTTGTTCGGCCAGCCCGAGCCTCTCCAGTGTCTGGGCACGCCCGATCATCAAGCGGCGCAGCGCCGGATCGCGGGGCTCCGGCGTGCCGCGCCGCAGGTCGGCGATGCTGGCATGATCGTCCGCCAGGGATCGTAGGCCCCGGTCCAGATCAGTCCAGCGTTCCGCTGTGACCTGCGTTTCGAGCGCTTGGGAAATCTCCCGCGCGCTGCGGGGGCCCAGTTCCAGTTGTACGAGGTCTTCTGCGCGCGCTCGAAGCCCCCGGCTGATGTAGTCACGCGAGATGACGAGATCGCGGCCATCGTCGGCCTTTCCACGCACCAAAATGTGGATATGCGGATTGTCGGTGTTCCAGTGATCGACGGCGACCCAGTCGAGTGTTGTGCCGAGATCCCGTTCGGCTCGGGCCATCAGATCCCGGGTGAAGGCGTGCAGATCCTCGAGATCGCCCGCGTCTTCCGGCGAGATGATGAACCGGAAATGATGCCGGTCGTCTTCGCAGCGCGCCGCAAAGCCGCCCCGGTCGAGATCATTGCTTTCAGGCCCAAACAAGTCTGCGTCGCGCCCGTCCTGCCCGACGCCGTCGCGCTGCAGGTAGCCGAGATGTTTGGCCATGGGCGCGGAGCGAAAGCGCTTGCCCTGGTGCCGTACGATGCGAGCCTTCACGACGACGCGCCGGGACGTGCGGGTCAGACCTTTGGCGGTTCGGGCAAACCGTCCACGCCCGAAAGCGGCGTTGCCGGAGCGCGTGCTGCCCGCGCCGATACGATAGCCGGTATGTCCGGATTTCCGCGCAGCTCGCATGACCTCGTTGACGAAACGTGTCGGTTGCTTTGAGGTTCTGCCGCCGTCGCGGATACGTCCGGGCCGGATACGAAGGTCGTCGTCGCGCCGGGTCATGGCCGCACTCGCTCGCAGAACATGCTGCCGCACAAAGAATATCGCAAAATCAGTAATTTAAATGAAGTCCTGCGGCATGCAGCTTGGATGTGCCGCGCAAATCGTCGCAGAGAAACAACAGCTTGAGGTCCGCTTGCGGCACCTCTTTTATCTCGCGCTCTTTCTGTTGAGACCCTGCGCGTCGACCCGCCCCGGCACATTCCTGCGACGGGGCTTTCCAGACCTCGCCATGGGGCGAATCCGCAGATCATTGTGTTCGCCCCTGGCTGAGAGGCACGAAAATCCCGTTCTGAGACGCGTCAGACGCAATCCGTTGGGCGTCATCGCCGGGGGTCTGACCCTCCTCGGCCATTGCCGCGAACAACGGGGCGTCGCGCCAGTCCTGCGTCCTCTGCGGGCGACTGACTGCGCGCGCAACGTTGGTCCCGTCGCCGATGAGTGGCGCGAGGATGGCAAGGTAATTGCGGGTTTCACGCGGCAAGGCGCGACCGGTATCAAGGTGCTCCTGGTAGCGCGCAGGCCCGGCGTTGTAGGCCGCGAGAAAGCCGGGTGACCCGAACCGGTCGTACATCTGCCGTAGATAGGCGGTACCGGCGAGGATGTTGTCACGTGGATCGAAAGGGTCATTGCCAAGCCGGTGGGCTGCGCGCAATTCGGCCCAGGTACCGGGCATGATCTGCATAAGCCCCATGGCGCCTGCGTGGCTGACAGCGCGTGGAATACCGGCGCTTTCAGCCTCCATAACGGCAAGGATCCAGTGCTCTGGGATGCCGAACCTGCGCGCGGCGTCTGCGATATGGATGTCGATGGGTTGCTGCTCAGATGCTGGAACACTGCGGTCCTGAGCGATCACGGCGGATGGAGCCACGGTGTTCGGCATGCAGAGGATCAGTACAAGCGCGGTCTTGACGCCCGCTTGCCGACGGCTGTGCCCAGGTTCAAGACTACGCATCTTCCGCCCCTCCAAATGTCCAAAGAGGGATGGCACGCCCGAGGATCGTGTCCGCTGACAAGGGCCCGAAATAGCGTCCATCGAGGCTGTCGGTGACACCAGCAAGGAGCAGGAAGACCTCGTCCGAGGCGAGCGTGACACATCCCGTCCAACGGGGAAGCGGGCGACCCTGTTGATCAGCCGATGCTGCCTGGGCAACAACGGTGCCACCGATGGCGATATCGAGACCATCGCGACAGACGGTCATGCCGGAGACGGTCGCGATGCGTTTCAACAGCAAGGTATCCGCACCGATATAGCCATGTTCAACCACCCAGGATGACAGGTCTTCCGGCAGGCGCACGGCAACGAGATCGCCCAGCGATGGTCCGGGTGACGCCCGAACGACGTAGAGGCCGATCGGCACGCTTGCTGAGGCATTCCAGATCAGACGCGGTGCGCGGTCGATCTGTGCAGCTGAGAGCAGACCAAGGGACAAACCGGCCGCGAGGAGGGGAGGGGCCGCCGCGTTCATGTCGTCACCATGCGACGCTTGAGCCAAGCCGCATGCCGGGCAGGGGTGTAGGGCCGGGGCTCCAATGCCGCGGTCAGGCGGTTGTGGACGTGCCGCCAATGATCGGGGCAAACATCTTCCGGCGCGATGCCATAGCTTTCCACGATATCGACGGACCGCAGGGCCGCCTCGACCTTGGGCCAACCGGAGAGGCGCAGCAAAATGTCGCCACCGGGAGTGACGCAGGGCACCGTGGAGCAGGGCTCGCCTGCACCAACGGCGCGCAGAATATCTATCCGGCTTTCAACAGTGCCGTGGTCGTTCGACGACCAGCGGACGAGCGCGAAGATCGCGCCGGGAGCGAAGGCCACGCGCTTTTCCGTGCGCGTCAGGATGGTTTCCTCGGCCATCCGACCGAAACGGATCCAGCGCTCGATACGCCCTTCGATCCAGGTGAGATGGACAAGTGTCTGCATCGGCTCAGCGCCCCCGCCGCAGATAGGCCGGCGAAACGGCGGCATGGGGTTTGGCGGGCAGAACACGGTCTTCGGTCTGGTCCGAGGTGGAGGTCTTCTCGCCCCTCGTGACCCAGGCCTGTAGATCGTCGACCGCATAAACGACACGTCCGCCGATTTTCGAATAGCGCGGGCCGGTCCCGTAGGTCCGGTGTTTTTCCAGCGTACGGCCAGACAGGCCGAGAAATCGGGCGGCTTCCGGAGTTCTGAGGTAGCGGGGCGGGAGTCCTTCCTTTGGGTCGGGCATTTGAGCATCTCCGGTGGCTAGGGCGCGCGACGGCGCGTCGCGGGCTGTCGGAGGTCATCAAAACGGAAGAGCGCCATGGGGAGGGATGACGAAGATCGCGGCGCGAAAATGTCACCCCCAAAGGCCAACAGGATCAGGGGCTGATGGGGGTTCGATATTCCGGGACCGCGCGGTGTTCACTTGCGCGGCTTGAAGCGCCCCGTCGGTCCTTTGCCGAGAAGGAGAAAGCGATAGCCTTTGGTGGTCAGATGCGTGCCATGGGCCGACAGTCGGGTGATCTGGGCCTTGAGGGAGCTGGTCTTCCAATGCTCGCGCGACACAGCCTTTGCGCCGAACAAATGCCCCGCGATTGTCTGGTAGCTGGCACGATCCCGGCGCGCGTCGAGCGTGCGCAGTGCAAGCTGAATGCGCCGTCGCTGCTGCGACGTCAGGGGCGAAGGGGATCGTTTGTGATGCAGCAGTTGCGCGCGGAGCGACTCGAGCGAATTGATCCGTGCCGTCCAATGTTCGTCCAGCGGCACCAGGATGCCGAGGGGCCGGTGCAGGTTCTTTGCAACCAGCACGAGCAACGCGCCTGTTGCGAGGCGCACATACATCAGGCCGTCCTGCGTTCCGATGACGGTCAGATTATCTTCATCGATGTGCGGCGCGGCGGTGTCGCCGCCGGGGACCGGCACAGCATACCCGACCGCTGCCGGGGCGATTGAAGGCGTCCAGAACACGGGTGCTTTGGGTGCTTCGACGTCCGGATCAACCGGGAAATCGCAACCCCCATGCGGCCGGTGATTTCAATCCATCACGCATTTGCGGGTAATAGGCACGATAGTCGGAATTGCGGCGCAAGCATTCCCAGGCCAGCCCGGACAGGTCGAGACTGTCGAAATGCTTGTATGCCGCTTCGTCTTGCCAATCTTTGGTCATGGCGAAGCTCCGCGTCAGCTGTTTCGATGGACAATGAGTATAGCTTGGTGACGCGCCAAAACGACGGCAGGAACGGTTGCCCTGCGCAACCTGCGCGGGTGTTCGCCGATGTCTTACGGATAAGGCGAAGTTCAGCCGTTACCGCCCTCAAGCAGCTTGCGATAGCCTTGCTCCGTCATCCAGCGAGCGCGGGCGAGGTGGCTGTCGTACATCCTTTTGGCACGCACTGGTTCCTCGGCGGCATCTATACCGAAAAGAATCTCACTGACTTCCTGCAGGCTGGCACCGCTTTCAGCGGCATCAAACAGGCGCAAGTACAGTGTCATATGCGCGTGGTCGTAATCGGTCAGCTCATCGCTTTGTGGTGCGAGATCAGCGATCGGCGTGGTGCCGGTGGCAGACATGATTCCCCCTCGCCGTTGGGCGTTAAGGCTCATAACAGCACATCAGATTGCATGTGCAAGGTCGGATTGCGGTCAGTCAAACTGCAGATGAGTATTATAATACGTCGCACCAAAATACGCGATAGGTTCTTTACTCGCGGATGGACATCCGCGTTGTTTTTGCAAGGAATCTCAAGCACTACCGCCAACTGCGCGGGCTGACACAGGCCGCATTGGCGGCGGCGATGGATGTCGACCGCGCCCATGTCAGCGCGATGGAGCGCGGCCAACAGAACGTCACCCTGCAAACCCTGCAGCGGGTCGCAGCGCATCTGGACGTGACGCCCGCCAAGCTGATCGAAGAACACTCGGAACTCGACTAGGGTATCAGGATCACGAAATCTCTATCTGGTTTCGGAGGCCGGAATGGATAGAGGCACTGGATTGCTTGGACGGGTGAGTTTGGTTGACTGCCCGAGTTCTGTTTATCGGCCGCGCGCTTTTCTGCGCGTGATCCAGTCGGCCCCGGCATAGGTCACGGCGTGGACATGCATCTCACGGGCTTCATCGTCGACGGTAAAAGCGACCACGGCCTTGCGACCTGCAGGAACTGCGCGCAGTTCGGGTGCGCTCTCGTCCTGGCAGTTGCCCTTTTGCGGCAGGTCGGTAAGGCTGGCAATAGTAGCCTCGATTTCGTCCAGTCTGCGCGCGGCGGATTGCGGGCCGGCATAGTCGATAAGCCAGCATGTGATGGCGTTGAGATCATCCGTGACCGCAGGATGGAACCGGATGCGATAGCTCACGGCTCGCGCGCTGTCTGAAGGCGGGCCCGGGCGGCGGCAAAGGCTTTCTCCGCCGAGACATAGTCGGCGCGCGGCCTGTCGAGCCGCGCCAGAATTTTTTCGGCCATCGCGCCAAGGGCCAACTCGCGTTCCTCTTCATCGCGCATCATCTGCTCCAGAGCCGCTGCCACAGCCGCGCTTTGCGAGGCGAAGACGCCTTGGCCCACCTTGTCGGTCAGGAACCGATGGTGGCGGTCGGTGAAACTTATGGTTGTCTTGACGGTCATGCTGGGCTCCGAGGTATGACTTAGCCATATAGGCGAAGGCTTGAAGACCAACAAATTCTTCGAGGAGGACGGGTAGCGGACCTTCGCCGCTGAAGCGAACTATCCTGCAATCGAGCGAGAAGCGGACCTTCGCTTTGCAAGTTTCTGGTACCACAATGAAGTTTTTTTGGCTCTAGTCCCTTATGGTTCTGATCTCGGCCAGCGTAGCTTGCCGCGGCCAACGCGCGATGCTTGTACCAGCCTAGTCTTTCCCGGCGAATGCCCAAAGAACAGGCTTGGCTTGGGATCTACCGCCGACTTCCTGAATGCAGCTACCCGCTGGTAGTCTGGGGTGGCTAGCCAAGTTCGACCTTCACCTTCGTCGGTGACAATCCGATAAAGGCCGGCGGGTGGACTAGACGCGGTATCGAGCAGACGTTTGTAGTGTTCGACCGACCATTTCTGAATGCCGCCACTCAGGGCCTCCGTTCGGAACCGCGCCCACAGCGCCGCTGTGTCGGGCGTCGGCCAATCACCAGCATCGGTGTAGGTCGTGATCTTGTCAGATTCGAGCCAGGTCCGCATTTCGGCGGGTGTACCGAAGACCGGATTGGTATCTTCGATCGCGGCTATCGCGGCGCGTCTTGATGGAAGACCGGCACGGATCAACATCGCCGCCATAAACTGTGGCACGCCAGTTTCGATCGTTGCCGCGGCACCGCCCGCCACTGTCTCCGGCGACCAGCCAAGCGAAATGCGGCGGGTACGGACTGCTTCCAACGCCCAGACCAAACGATAGGTGAAGGCTTCCTCGACTGCCCGCATATTCTGCGGTCCGATCTTGGCAACATCCTCGCCGGAAACCCAGCTGCGCAGGATTTCCTTCCAATTCGCCGGCAGCGAGTTCGTCTTGTCGGGGATGAAAGGCCGCGTAAACAACAGACGTTCCCCGAGACCGCAGAGGGCGTCGACAAGCTCTTCGACATCGCCACTTAGCGCAGCAACGTCGGCTCGATCTAGGAGTTCGGCTAATTCGTCCGCCATGGCATCAATGGCGAGGCCAGCCTCGAGCCCAACACCCATCGCGAAGTGTCCACGCCGCGCCTGCGTTGTAGTGGTCTTCCATATGAGATCGGCGCGCACCTCGAACACCTTCTTGTGCAATGGCGCGATGTCCTCGTCTTCTCGGGCTATCTGGCGCGCCCAAAGTGACCCTTTAAGCGCCTCGTCTAAGAGCTTCGGCAGATCGGTTCGGTCGGAATCCAGTGCTTCGATCAGCCCAAATACAGTCGCATCGAGGCGTTCGACTATTTGCGAAAGCGGTTCCTCTTCAATAGTCTCTTCTTCGCCATCGCCGTCTTCATCATTATCGTCATCAGCCTCGTACTCCGCACCAGCTGCCAAGCGCTCGGCGACTGCGGCTTCCTCCGCAGGAGATCTCCATGCTTCGCGAGCATTGGCAAGATACTCCCAAGCATCATCGCGCTCGAGAACACCCTCACGGGACAGGCGTTCAAGGATCTCCGCGACGATTTGGATAAGGCCGCTCTTCAGCGTACGGGCTTTGGCGGAAGCAACCAGCTTACGCCACTCTCTTCTCCGCCACCTGATCTTGTCGAACATCACGTGGACGATAAGACCTTCGACATCCACGAAAGCGCGCCCCGCACGCCCGGCGACATTCGCGAACTCCTCGCCTTTAATTTTCTCGGATGCTCGATATAGCGCAGGCACCAGTAGGACGGCGGCGTTGAGGTTAAGACCCTGTGACAGCGTCGGCGATGCTACAATGACCTTCAGGACTCCCTCGGATAGCAGGGTTTCCAACTCGCGGAGAAACGGGGCCGGAAGCCGACCGTGGTGGATGGCGACGCCTGCTTTCAGGCAGGCGACAGCAGGGTGCTCTTCTCCAAGCCACTCCTTGCCGACTTCCAGGGCGCGGGCAATCGACGCCTCATCCTCCAACAACGTTTCCAGATAGCCACGCTTGCAGAGGTCCACGACCTGCTTGCCGTAGCTTTCAACCCAATTCGCCTGGGTGGAGAAGATCAGAGTCCTTTTGCCCTGGCCAGCGAACTCCCATGCAGCGAACAAGGTGAGATGCGAGTTCTTGCGCGGATAGGGCTTCTTCTCCTTTCCTCGCGCCGGCTTCTCCACGACGAACTTGTCAAGGAACGGACCGTTGTCGTCGAGGTCGAGACGGAGGAGTGCGTCCCTACCTCGCCACGTGAGCGCACCAAACCGTTGTCGGGTTGGTCGCCAGTTTGAGAGCACCGGATCGCCGGGCTCGTCGGAACGTATCCACGCAGTGAGATCGTCGAGTTCATCGCCGCTGGGAAGGATTGCTGACAGACAGACAATTCGGCGGTTCGCAGCGTCTGCGCGCCGAAGCAGGCGCTGCACCAGCGTCTCATATCGGATCTCACGTTCGCTCGGGCCGATCATGTGGCCTTCGTCGAGGACGATCAGGCCGACATCGTCGATCAGCGATGGGTCGCTTCGCAGCGCGAAATCGAGCTTCTCAGGCGTAGCTATGATGATTTCGCGGCTGCGCAATGCGTCTTCATCACCAGCCGAAAGACCGCTCGCACCATAAAGAGAGGAGACGCTGAAGCCGAGGGGCGCGAAAGTCTTTCTGAAGGATCGCTCAGTTTGTGCCGACAGCGCGCGCAGCGGTGTGACAATCAGCACCCGGCGCGCTGACGACAGGGTCATCAATGCGGCGATTTCGGCCACCCGTGTCTTGCCCGCACTGGTCGGCAATGCGACAACCAGATCATCCGTGACGTCGGTGGAGCGCCGGGCTGCTTCGCGCTGCGATGGCCATAACTCCACCTCAGCAGTCTTCCGAGCATAGAGCGAAGAGATGAATAGCCTGCGCAGGTCCGGGTATCGTTCCTCCGTTCCTTCCGGTGGCTCGGTCGGCAAGTTTTTGTGCAGAGAATGCTGCCACAGATCATCGATAAGGTGCCGACAGAGGTTCGACATCCACCACAGGGGTACATTCTCCGCATTGTCTGCAAGACTGACTGCGGCGTCGAGCAACACCCTTGCTGTCTCGATCGGCTCGGTTACGCCCGTCTCAAGTGCGAAATCAAAATACGCCAGCGCCCGGCAGATCGTCGTGTTGAGGATGGTCGACAGTTCCTCATCGACATCGGGCTCGTCACCCCGTAGCGCCTCGGCGATCTGCTCATCCTTGTGAGCGTCGTGGTCCAGCCACTCACGAACGAAGCCGCGCAATTGGCTGAGATCGCGCAGGATCAGATGTCGGATCGCTGTTTCGCCGGGTGAGGTGTTGAGATCGCCAGCGGTCTCATTGAAGAGCGAATAGGCAACGGCTGAAAATCCGGCGAGATGATATGCTGCGGCGGCGATGGTGCGGCGGAAGCCCCGGTCTGGCGACTCAGGATCACCATTGCGAACAAGGGCTTCGAAGGCGTTCGCAGCGCGCTCGAACGCCCTGCTGGTCAATTCCGAGGTGCCGGCCAAAGCACGCAAGGCCATAGCGCCACGAAGCAGGGCGAAGCCGTGTTCAGCGAGATCGGTTTCGATCGTGGTGCCGAGCTGCGGCGCATTCGGCGGCAGCACACCGTTTTCGCGCATCAGTGACCAGGCTGTGCCGCGATACAGGAGGCGTCCGAGTATACCATCGGCGGTCGCGGTCGTCAGGAAGGTGGTCAGTTCATCAACCGACTCCAAGGTCTTCCGCCTCCTGGTAAATGGCTGCGATGAAGTTTTGGTGGTCTTCGATGTGTATATTCACGACATATTGGTCGCGATTGGTGCCCGCCGCCTCGAGGTCCTTTTTCAACGAAGCGTGCGGACCGTTGCCCGACACGGTGAAAAGCATGTGATCGATGCGATCCGCGCGGAGAGACTTAATGCCTACTTCATCGCGAAGGCTGCGGCCCAGTGTATTGTCGTCCGCATCGTCGCTCTCCAGCAAGCGGTTGGCAACGAACAGCAATGAGTCGGGTGTGCAGCGACCGCTATCGCGGTTGAGCACCTTGCGAGCGCTCTTAACTGTAGACTTGCCGAGCACCTTGTTACTCTTGGCTTCGCCTTTCAGGAGCCAGAGCTTCTCGCCTTCGCCGTCATACCCGGCGCCGATGAAGTCGTCGCCACGCATGGCCATATTGCGGCCGTCCTTATAACGGAGACGACGCACCGGAACACGGAGACCCATCTCCTCTTCAACTAGCTCGGTCGCCAGGATTTCGCCAAGATCGCCTGATCGGCCCCTAGAAGTCTGCGGCATCGCCTCGCTAAGTATCTCTGCGGCAACCTTGTATCCGAGGCGATCCACGTCCTCGGCAATGCGCTCCAACCGATCGTAATGCGACCGGATCGTTTCTGCCAAGTCATCGTGGATCGCGTCGCGTCCACCGTCCTTCTCGACATAGGTCCAGAAATACTTGCGGTTATCTTGCTGCTTGGTTGGCACACACCATCTTTTGTAAAGCTTCAAATAGGTTCCTCGCTCGATCTATCGTCACCGCTAGTCCGACCGAGCCAAATACACTGGGCTGAGGTCGTACAGTTCCGCGCATGTCGGCCTTTATCTGCCAAGAGGCAGCAATCCATCTGATTCTGAAAGAGTTGTGCTCGGGGCCATGCAATGGTCACCTCCGACACGTCGCTTAAAAATTGGCTTGAGGCCTGCGGCACCTTGGACCGGACTAAGGTTGAAGCTACCATTTTGCAGGAAAGAACAGGGTCGGCTGATTTGGCAATATCAACCGATCCTTGACCGATATCTGCGTGCCAGCCCGCTTTGGTTTACCCTTCGAAGACAACACCTCCAATTCACGTGCATGCGCTAATTCCGACAGGACTTGAAAAATATCCTCATTGGTCCCTGCCGTGCGGTTCCCAATCTCGGATAACAGACGTGATACCTCTAATTCCCCGCCGTTCATTATTCGGTGGACTTCCGAAGGCAGCGCGGTGACCAACTCTTTGTTAAGAGTGGTTCTGTCCATATCGGAGAAGTTGAACAGCGAGTCGCAACTTTCCTTCAGTCGAGTGTCGTATCCGAGGTTAAACAACCCGCCAGAACCGACATGGGTGAAGCTGTTCTGCTCCTGCCAGTGAACGCCGAGCATCTTATCGCGCGCCGCTTGATGCTGCGACAGGTGGGCGAGCATCATCCAGCGGTTATCCGTTCGGGACCACAACATGAACGGCGTGAAGAACTTGGCTCCGCTGTTTTTGTGAATGTGCGCCATCAACGCGCGCTGCGTGATCGCGCGGCCCATACTTTCATCTTTGCGCTGCTGCCAATCAGCGATGAACCGGGCATCAATACCAAATTGCCGGTACAGCAAGAGGTCCGCTGATGTGTCTTGCAAATAGTTCAGCAGGCTATCAATCGCGAAGTTGAGCACGACCTCCGCGCGGTCCAGCGACCTAAAAATGGTCTGGATCGCCGACATCGGCACGTCGGAATACCCGAACTGATCCAAGAAGAAGATCGAACGCCCTTTGCGCTGCGTTGCCGTGATCTGCTGCATGATGGTTGGCAGGTGATCTACAAAGGTTCCTTCGAAGATTGTAATGCGCGGATCGTCGGCGGCGTATCCTCGGCCCAGCAGTTCCCGACGCAGCGCTGCCACATGTTCCGGTTCATCATCGACAAAGATGAACCGGGCGTTGATCTCTAAAGGCTTCTCTCGCCCTTCGTTCAGTCTAACCGCTGCTTCCTCGACAGCGTTGAGCAGTACGAGTGGACTGCCTGCCCGTGTTTCTGCACAATCCGAGTAGGCACCGCCGCCGCTGAAGCCATCAACCAGTGTGATGTTGAGACGGTCCTGCGCCGGGTTGCGGACGACCGTATCAAAGTAGACGTCTAGGTAATTCTTGAGGACGTTGAGTTTGCGCTTTGTATGTTCTTCGATGTGCGGCAGCAAACCGTCTGGTCCCCAGATGAAGTTTTTCGCCATTCGCACCCTAACCCGTTAATTCTGCCATTATTGCCTCGGGCACGATCTGCCACGGGAACCCGTTCCATTCCTCGCCCTCAAGCAGTCGCCCACCTGACTTCGGACGAGGCCCACCCCACTGCTTGAAGAAGAAAGCCACATCGTAACGCTCGCAGGCAATTCGCAGTTCGGTCGCCCATGCAGGCTCCATTGGTCTTGCTCTTGGACCACTTTCGCCGCCGACAATCGCCCATGCGATGCCTGCCAAATCAACTTCGCCAATTGGCCCGAGAAGTGGTTCAAAAGATATGAACCGCGCGTCCGAATTGATCTGGCGCAGGTGCTCGATGCGGCCTTTGTGCGCGCTATCTTCGACCGAGACACCGAGCCAGATGTGCGATGGGACACGTCCGCCCTCATACCGTCGTTTGACGTAATTTCGCATCAGTGATGACCGCTTGGTCAGCACCTGATAGACGTGCCAGTTCGCGGCCTCCATCGCATCGAACACCGCGTCAATGTGCGCCTTCGGAATGTCCTTGTGGAACAGGTCGCTCATCGAATTGACGAAGATCATCCGCGGCTTCTTCCAACGGGTGGGTTGTCCCAGCCTCGACGGCCAAAGGCGCAGGTCGAAGCCCTGTTCATACGGATGCCCTTCAATTCCGCGCCAGCGTTCCGCAAACCGCTCTGCATAGCAGTTGTCGCAGCCGGGTCCGATCTTCGTGCATCCCGTCACCGGGTTCCACGTCGCATCCGTCCATTCTATCTCAGATTTCTGTGCCACGCCTCGCATCCTGTTTTTGTGGATAGCTCTACGCCAAGGTGCACAAAAAGGGAACATCCAAATCTGTTCGAGTCGGAGACAGTGCAATGCACGCGTGGTCGAGATGATTGATTGACAGATGCATGGCTTACTGTTCGGTACACGCTGCGGTCATCGAGGCCAGCATCTCGCGATAGCAGCGAATGTCTCCTTCAGCGAGCCGCAGGGCAGCATGCGATCTTCGAGTCCAGGTCCGGTATAGGCCGGACCCATTGCGGTCAAGTATAACCGCGAGTCGCTCGCGGTCGATACAAGACGAGCAAGTTTCACCCCGCCCGGTGATCCCGGGCGCGGCGGTTTGCTGTCAATCGCCGTTGCGGCGGGTGTTGGGGCGAGACCAGATGAGGCTGAAGGTCTCTTCGCTGCCTTCGATAACCGTGTCGTCGAAGAGGTTGGCGTAGATCGGCTGGGTGAAGCTCGGGTCGTCGAGCTTGAGGCTCAGGTAGTCGCGGCCCTCGGTGGAGCGCTTGGACCAGGCGGCCCCGATCTCGGCACGGCCGACGAAGACCCGGTGGGAGGGGGCGTTCTCGTTCAGGGTGCTGTCCTCGGGGACGATGCGGACGGCTTTCGCCTGAACGCTCAGGGTGACGATTTCGCCGACGTATTCGCTGCCGGTCTTCTTGAAGGTTCCGATGGTGGCCATGTCATATCTCCTTTTGGCTTGTCCGAGGCCGCGCCCTTCGCGGCCTCGATGGCGATCGTCAGGACCGGGACGACCCGCCGACGCAGCCCCTGTGGCCCGCAGCGCCAGCGGAGGACGGCAAGGCCGGGCTTTCTTGTTCCGCGAGGAATGGCGGACCCGATATTGTTCGGGGGCGCCAGGGGAAGAAAGTCCGGACCGGCCGTTGCGGCCAAGGCGGTCGAGGCGTTAGCCGATCCCGGTCAGATCAGCCGCTGAGAGGCCCGCAAAGGACGCGTGGCGCATGCCATGGAAGAGGGGATGACAGGCTACCTTTGGATCGCGCAAGACCCCGGCAACCGCCGTCGTACAAAGACAGGTTTTGGCGTGCAGGCGGAAGCGGTGCATGTCCGGGACGTGCCTCGCTCCTCCGGGATTGCCCCCTCTCGCCGTGTCCGTGTTTGTCTGCCGTGATGTTCGGTTTGCCGACGATCCAGGTGCATGCGCGACCGGGGCCATGCGCCACAACGTGGGTCTCAGTGATCTGGCTTTGCTCAGCCGATCCTGCCCAACCGCAAAGCTGCTGTGTCGGCGAGGATCGAGACCTGCTGCAGCAATCGGTTGCGGCGCACGCTGACGATGTGGCGGGACGGCAGGCTCCGGCGCAAGCTTCACAGGGCGTTCAGTGTTCGTCAAAAGACCTGTGCGGATGCGGGTCGGACATGGCGTTGACCTCGGACCAGCCCGATACTCGCGCCCAAGCGGTCCCGCCCACGACCAGCGCGCCCAGCCAAGACAGGAGGGTGATGGTCGCAGCGCCCGCGCTGCCGAATTCGGCAAGACCCTTTGCCGCATGAAACCCGGCAATCCCGGCGGGGACCGCGTAGATCAGACCGATGGCGAGTTTGAGCGGGGCCCATCGGATGCGGTCAAAGGCGAATTCTCCGAGAGCCGCGATGAAGCCGCCGATGAAGAGGCCCGCAATGATCGACAGGAAAACGCCTTGGCCCGTTTCATACAGATACATGCCGGACGTCAGCCCGATCGCGAAGGGCAGGGCGTAGACAGCCAGGTTGAACAGGATCCAGCAGAGGGCACCAAGGCCGAACAGCGTGAAGAGGGTGGAGAAAAACATGAGGCACTCCTTTCGAGAACAAGGATCGCGCCGCCACCTCCTCCATTGGCACGAGCAGATCATAGCAGAAAACGGCCCGCCCCGGGAGAGTCCGGGGCGGGCGTCGGCGGAAATCCGGTCATGCCGTTGGTGCGCATTTCGGCCGGAAGTCGAAGAGGGGAATGCCCATCGCGCGGGCCTTGTCGGCGAGATTTTCGGTGATGCCGGAGCCCGGGAAGACAATGAGGCCGATGGGCAGGGTGTCGAGTAACTGGTCGTTGCGCTTGAAGGGGGCCGATTTGCCGTGCCGCGTCCAGTCGGGTTTGAAGACGATCTGCGTCACGCCGCGGTTGTCGGCCCAGGCGGCGGCGATCCGTTCGGCCCCGCGTGGCGCGCCGCCGTGCAACAGGACCATGTCGGCGTGTTTCGCGTGGACGCGGTCGAGGACCGCCCAGATGGCGTTGTGATCGTTGCAATCGAGCCCACCGGTGAAGGCGATTTTAATGCCTTTGGGCAGGAGCGGTTCCAGATCGGCCCGGCGCTTCGCAGTGAGATGATCGCGGCTGTCGATCAGTGACGCGGTCAGGGTGCGGCGGTTCACATGGCTGCCCGTGCGCGGGTGCCAGGTCTGGCCGAGATGCGCCTCGAAGCCCTCGGCGGCGAGATCGCGCATGGCCTCAAAGGCATTGCGCCGCTCGACGAGTGTGATGCCCTCCGCGATCAGGGTTTCCAGTTCGACCGAGCGAACTTCGGAGCCGTCCTGTTCGCGCTGTGCCCGTTTCTGCGCCTGTTCGTTGCTGTCGAGTTCGCGGCCGGTCCGGGTCGCCATGCGGTGGAAAAGGTTCGTGGTGGACCAGAGCAGATCTTCGAGGTCGGGTTCCAGCCGCGTGTCGGACAGGGTCGAGACGAGCGCGTCGAAAATGTCGACGACGGCGGTGCGAATGGCGTCGGGTTCCGGCAGGGGGCGGGGATCGGGCTCGTCGGTGAAGGGGCGCCAGCCGTAGAGCTGCAGTTCCTCGAGCACGACGGCGGTGGAAGATCGGGTCTGAAGATGTGTGTCGGTCATGATGTCGTCTCCGGTTGTCGAAGCCCGCGCCTCTCGCGGCCTTCCCGGGCAACGGAAAAGCGGGGGCTGGACGGGTCTGCATTCTCAGGGGTCCCCGTCGCGCCCGCGCGATGGGGTGGAACCGAAGCGCAGCTCAGGACGGCCATGGCCGTTGCGGGCCCGTCCGGGCTCTGCTCCGTTTTGCCCGCTCTCGGAAGGCCGGAAGGCGTGGCTTTGATCGCGGAGGCGCTGACCGGCTGCGCCAATCCCGGTCAATCGATGGCGTGGTCGAGGAAGGTCACGGCATCCTCGGGCGCCAGTTGCGGACGCAGATGCGCGCGCAACGCGTCGCGGCCATTGGCCCGCAGATCGTCATTGAAATCGCCGAGACAGGGGGAGAGGTGGATCGCGTCGATCCCGGCCCCTCTGGCCCGATGCGCCAGTTGGTCCGCGGCGGACAGGCCTGCCGGATCGGCATCGACGGCAATGTAGAGGCGGCGAAGATCAGCGGGCAGCTGCAGGGCTGCGAGATGGTTGGCGGACAAAGCCGCCACGACAGGAAACTTCGGCAGGGCCAGATGCAGGGAGAGCATGGTCTCCAGTCCTTCGCCTGCGGCCAGCACGCTGACCGGTTTGCCGATACGAACACCATGGCCGAGGAGATTGCCCATGGCCTTGCGCGGTGGAATGACCGGGGCCTTGTCCGCAGTGGCGGGGTCAAGCCAGGTGCGGTGCAGGCCGGTAAGCCGTCCGTCGAGGTCCGTCACCTTGGCGAGCAGGGCGGGCCAGGCCTCGGGCGGATCGTTCAGTGCGTGATCCTCGCGCCAGTAGAAGCAGTTCGGGTGAAACCGGAGACTGTCGAGATGGCCCAGCCTGGTGAGGCCGCGCCTTGCGAGATAGCGTTCTGCCAAGGTGCCCGACATCGGCTGGCCCATGGCCCAGAGCCGCCGCGCTGCCTCAGGTGAGCCACGAGAGGCTGGCGGATTGTTGGCGCGGTGCCTGTCCGTCTGCGGCAGGCTGAGAAACCTGCGCGCTTCGTCCAGCGTGTCCCTCAGGGTGGTGATCCCCATGTTCAGGGCGATCAGGTCCAGAAGGTCGCCATGCTGCCCGGTTGCGGAGTCGGTCCATTTTCCGGCGGCACCGGGACCAGAGATCGGACCGGTCAGTCTGAGATAGAGGCTGCGGCCTGGTGTGTTCTGCACATCGCCAACGATCCAGTAACGGCCCTGTTTGCGGCCGTTCGTGAGGTAGTGACGGCAGACGGCCTCGGCATCCTCGGCAAGGCGGCGGGCGATGTCGGCGGCGGGGCTGTGCATGCTTTGAGCCTCCTGTCGTGGATAGAAAAAGGGGCCCGCCATTTCTGGCGGACCCCGGCTGCCGGAACTCGGGGGAAGGAGCTCCGACCTGCTCGAAGGTCACTCGGCTGCTGTCCGGGCGAAGGCGTCACCGGCGACGGGATCATCTTCCCCCGTGGGGTCGGAATCTCCGATAGCCGGTTCGCCGCCGTCTTCCGCCGATTGCGCTTCGCCACCGTCGGGATCGTCGTCCGAAGGTCCTCCATCGGCGGTGTCGGCGTCGTCGATCAACTCGATCTCAGACGCGTCCTCTTCCGGCAGGGGCGGCGTGCGCAGCGGGTCTGGCAGCCAGCCGGTGCCGACGAGCAAGTCCTCCGCGGCGGTCACCATCTCGGCCTTTTTCAGCCCCGCGATCCGGTCGGCGGCATCTTCGCCTTTCGCCTCTCGCACGGCCTCGAGGATGCGGGCCTTGGTCACGCGACCCAGATAGTTGTCGCCCGTTGCCGTCCAGCCCGCCTTGGCCATGTCGAGCCCGACGGTCCCTGCCAGCACATCCGCATGCGCAATGGCGCGCGGCCGGCGCTGGTAGGGGTCGTGGACGGCATTCACGCTCATCGCCACGCAATGGGCGAAGAGCGCCTCGCGGCTGCAGCTGTCGAACTCGGTCAGTGCCTCCCAGAGGTCCTCGGGCGCTTTCGGCAGGTTGCGCGCCCAGGTCTCGTTGCGCTGGTCAATGGCCTGCGCATAGGCCGCGTCGCCGAGGCCCGGCACCTGCGATCCGAACCCCGCGTTGCGCGGTTCGATCTCGACGCAGCTGTCGACGGCGTAGCGGTAGAAAAGCCGCAGGACCATCGCGTGCAGCGCCGCGAGGAAGGCGACCTGCGTGTCCTGGGCCAGCGCATTGCGCAGCGCCAGGGTGCGATGGGCTGTCAGTTCCATGACGAGGCGGTCGGAAAGCGGCTTCAGGCCGTCGTCCTCTTCGTCGTCGAGGGCGGGTGCGATGGGATCATCCGCGTCTTCGATGGTCGGCTCTTCGGACGTGCCGTCGGCGATGTCCTCCACCTCCTCGACCGGCTCATCCTCGGGCCGCACGTAGCCGCGCTCGATGCGCAGCCGCCCGGAGCTGTCGATGCTGACGAAGGCTCCGGCCAGCGCAAGGTCGTCGGCCTCGAACCGGATCGGACGCGCCTCGAGCACCTCCATCGCCTCCTCGATTTCGCCCAACCGGGTATCGACGTCGTCGGGCAACTCGTCGGCCTCCGCATGCTCGGCCTCGAGCGCCTCGCATTCGGCCTTCAGCGCCTGGTAGCTAGCGGCTTCCTCGTTGCTCATCGCCGCCGCCTCGCCATGGACCCGGCGCATCCCGAAAGTGTGGCCATAGGGGAACTCGGTATCGACCTCGACCCATTTCCAGCCTTCGGCAAGGACCGCCTCGGCCTCCTCGGCGAGCTTCTCGCGCACCATGACGTCGAGCAGGGCGGCATCCTGCAGCCAGCCGCCATCGTCCTGCTGAAACAGGTCGCGCAGGATCTCGCCCCCGGCCTCGATGTAATCGTCGAGCCCGACGAATTGCGCCCGTTTGTCCGACGCCCGCACCGCGCCTTCGGTCAGCATGCGGCGGATCTCGTAAGGCTGCCGGGAATAGTGCCGCTGCAGCGCCTCCCAGACCTGCTCCTGCCGTGCGTGATCGGGATTGACAGTGAAGGCCATGAGCTGGTCGAGCTTCATTTCCTCCTCGGCATAGGCATCATGCAGCGATGGTGCCACGGCGGCTAGCTTCAGCCGCTGCTTGACCACGCTGGCCGAGACGAAGAAGGCGGCGGCGATCTCCTCCTCTGTGCGACCCTTCTCGCGCATCGCCTGGAAGGCGCGGAACTGGTCGAGCGGGTGCAGCGGCGCACGCTGGACGTTTTCGGCCAGGCTGTCCTCTTCAGCGAGGCCATCCATGCGCACGATGCAGGGCACAAGTGTTGTCTTGTTCATGCGCTTCTGTTTGACGAGCAGTTCCAGCGCCCGGAACCGCCGCCCGCCGGCGGGGATCGTGTACATGCCGGTCTCGGCGCCGCTGTCATCCAGCACGGGCCGCACGGTAATGGAGCTGAGCAGCGTCCGCCGCGCGATGTCTTCGGCCAGTTCCTCGATCGACACGCCCGCCTTGACGTGGCGCACGTTCGACTGGCTGAGCATCAGCTTGTTGAAGGGAATGTCGCGCGAGGCGCTGAGGGTGATTTTCTGTTGCTTGGTCATCGGGATATCTCCGCGACGGGCCAGCCGGGAGCCTCTCTCCCGACCTCCAAACCCGTCACGGAAAACCCGGCACCCCTCTTACTCTTGGAGCACCAGGCGGGTCATGTGGACTTGCAACGCAATCCATATGGACTTATGTTGTCAGTCAAGCTAGGAAGGAGCGCGAACAAATGAAAAACGTAGTTCTGGAGCGACCTGCACCGGACCGGCAGGGTGTTGCTCTCAAGGCCTTCGCTCGGATCGCGGACGCCTGGTCGCTCACCCTGCGGGAAGCTGCGGCACTGGCGGACATGTCGGAGTCGACCTGGAAGCGGGCGAAGAAGCCCGATTTTGCGGGGGATTTGACGCGGGACCAGATGCTGCGATTGAGCGCGCTGATCGGCCTCTATAAGTCGCTCGAACTCTATTTCAACGAGCCGATCTCGCGGAACTGGGCGAAGCTGCCGAACCGGGGTCCGGAGTTCGACGGCGCGCGGCCCGTGGACGCGATGATCGCGGGCGGGTTGCCCAAGATCCTGCGCGTGCGGGGCTATGTCGATGCGCTGCGGGGCGGGGTTTGAGGATCACGTCGGTCAATGACCGTGCTCTTGTCAGGCTGATCTCCGAGACCCATCACAAGCCCCCAGTGCTGCGGGGGCTGGTCGACAGCGACGGGGAGGCCGCAGTTCTCGCCGAGATCGAAGGCGAGACCAGTGCCCGCCTGATCGCGGAAGCGCAGGGCAGCCCCGCACTCGACCGTCGCGAACTGGCCTTCGCGCGGCGGTCTCATGACCTGACCCTTTACGGTCAGAGCCATATCAATGCGGCCTTCACCTACACGCGACCCTCGGGCAACCGGTTCAACACCGGTGAGCGCGGCGCGTGGTACTGCGCCTGGGACATGCTGACGAGCGCGCAGGAGGTTGGGTTTCACCGGACCCGTGAATTGGGCTTCATCGGCCGCTACGAGGACGAGGCCCGCTACGTGGAACTGCTGGCGGATTTCATCGGGGATTTCCCGGATCTGCACGGGGAGGAGCATCTGGCGCTCGATCCGGTCCCCGAGCGGGGCTACGCGGCCGGGCAGCGCCTTGCAGGGGATCTGAGATCAGAGGGGCATCGTGGACTGATCTACCCATCCGTGCGCGACCCGGGCGGGCGGTGCTTCGTCGCCTTCGATCCCAGTATCATCCAGAATGTCCGTCCGGGCGCGAGCTGGAAGCTTGTCTGGCAAGGCGCGCCGGAATTCACGATCGAGGGGCTGTAACGCCCCTCGATATCCTCATGCGACACTTCAGATCTTGGCGCTAAGATGCTGAAAAATCCCATCTGTCAGGCCTTCTCCAACAACGCCTTCGCCTTTCCCTCCATCGCCAACCGCGCATCCTGCTGCGGCTTCGAGCGCGCGACCGCTGTGATGCCCTGCACGAAGTCGAAGACGCTCTCGGGCGGGCGGCCTTCCTCGGCCAGAACGGTCTCGACGATCCGCCCCGTCTCCGCCTTCGAGAACCCGCGCTTGCGCAGGAAGTCCTGCCGGTCCTCGTCCGACCGCGCGACGATCTTCTCCCGCGCCGCCCGGATACCGTCGATGAAAGGCGCGGGCGAGGACTCGGCGAAGCGGCTGAGCGCAGGCGCGGCCTCGTGGGCGAAGCGGGAGGCGGCGTATTTTGAGTGCCGGATCGTGATCTCCTGGAAGTCCTCGACGCCCCAGAGGTTGCGGTTCTGGCACACGGCGCGGAGGTAGAAACTGGCGATGCCAAGCGTCTTGGCGCCAACCTCCGAATTCCAGCAATAAAACCCCCGGAAATAGAGGTCGGGCGAGCCATCGGGCAGCAGCCCCGCCTCGATCGGGTTGAGGTCATCGACGAGGAACAGGAACACGTCGCGGTCGGAGGCGTAGAGCGTCGTCGTCTCCTTCGTCACGTCCACGCGCGGGTTGTAGATGCCGGTCGACCAGTCGAGCACGCCCGGCACCTTCCAGCGCGTGTCGCCCGTGCCGTTCCCTGCGATGCGCTGCACGGCGGAGACCAGTTCATGGTCGTAGATGCGGCCATAGTCTGGGCCGGTCACGGCGCGCAGTTCCGTGCGACCATGCGCGACCTCCATCGTCTTGATCTGCTCGGCCCGGTGGTTGGTCAGACCGTATTGCAGGTTGATCCCCGCCAGCGGCGCGGGCAGCTGCCGCAGATAGGCCGCGGGCGCGCCGACGAGGCTCGAGAGCTGGCTGAAGCTCCAATGCGTCGGCGCGACTGGCTCATCCGTGCCCGGCAGAACAAGCCCCAGCTTCTCCGGGTGGTCACGATGCGCCTCGACCCGGATCCCTGCGCTCTCCACCGTTCGCGTCCGGCTCCGCTCCGCCCGACCCTTGACGGATGCGAAGAGATCGTCGAGCGACAGATACCGCTCGTCATCCGGCCGCGAGAACCACTCCGACGACACGCGATCCATGTTCGTGCCGCGCGACACATCCACCTTGTAGCCGCCGCTGATATCACGCCCGGCTTCGATAATCTCGGTATTCATGGGTTTTCTCCCGCGACGGGCGGCCGAAAGCCTCTCTCTCGACCTCCAAACCCGTCACGGGCCGGGACGGCATCCCTCTAACTCTCCGATCACTCGGCTGCGCGGGTCTCGAGCGGGGAAGGGGCGCGCAACGCGGCGAGCCGGTGCAGCGTTTCCGGGCGGATATGCGTGTACCGGCGCAGCATTTTCCAATCCTTGTGGCCGGTGACCAGCGAGACTTGTTCAATGGCGAAGCCGGCCTCGAACAGGCGGCTGGTGCCCTCATGGCGTAGATCGTGGAAATGCAGGTCCTTCACGCTGACCTCGACGCAAGCGCGCCGGAACGCCGTTCCGACCGATCTCGAGTTGTAGGGAAAGATCCGGCCCCTTGCGTGCCCGAGTTCCTTTGCCTGCTCGGTGACCAGCGCCCATGCGTCGAACCCCGCGGCGGCGAAGAGTGGGATCCGCTGGTCGTTCCCGGTCTTGTTGCGCGGGTCCTTTCTGTCGCGGATCATGAGCATCCGGCGGTCGACGTCGAGATCGGTCCATTCGACGCGGCAGATCTCGTCGAGCCGCATGGCCGTGGCCACCGCGAACTTGACGATCCGCGTCATCGGGAGGGTCAGGCGTTCGTTGTCATCGAAGCAACGGAAGAGGCGGTTCAACTCATCGATGGTAGGGCGACGATCCCGCTCGGTGCCTTTGCCGATCAGCCCGAGACGCTTGAGCGCCACGCGCGCCAGATCGACGGGTTCCGGAGAAATGTCGAGCCCGTGCACGGCTGCCGCGTGGGTGATGATCATCTTGATCACCCCGATATCGATCCCGAGCGTCACCCGGCCCGCGCCTTGCTCCGCCCGCATCTTGCCGTAGTCGATCAGCTTCTGCCGGTCGAGGTGCCCGATCTTCTCTTTGCCCAGATCGCGCTTGAGCGTCGTGAGCGTGGCGGCCTTGCTGCGACGCGGCGGTTTCCCTACCTCGCACATATCGGTTATATGAAGATCGATGAGGTCGCCAAAGGTCTGGAGGCGGGAAACGGACGACTTGTTCGGTGCCAGCCCCTGATCGACCCGGGTCTCCGCTTGGCGGGCCCAACGATGGGCGTCGTCGCGGCGGAGGAACGTCTCGCTCGCGTAGCGGCCCTTTCGTCTGATCTGGACCCGGTATGCACCGGAGGGGAGCTTGGTGATGGAGGCCATTTTCGTGTGCGCTGTGTGTGCAATGAGTCGTCGTAGAGGGGCAAATTCGGGGATATTGGGGCGTATTCCAGCGTAGCAGCATCCGCCGCCAACAGTTTGAAGATACACAAAAAATGCAAATAAATCAACATGCTAGATTGTCCACGGCACCCATGATGGAATGGACCGACCGGCATTGCCGGGTCTTCCATCGCCAGCTCAGCCGCGAGGCGCTGCTTTACACCGAGATGGTCACCGCGCCGGCGTTGGTCCGGGGCGGGGCGCTGCATCTTCTGGACCACGACGCCGTTGAGCATCCGCTGGCGCTGCAGCTCGGCGGCAGCGATCCCGAGGAGCTGGCCGAGGCGGCGCGGCTCGGGGAAGAGGCGGGTTACGGCGAGATCAACCTCAACTGCGGCTGCCCTTCGGACCGGGTGCAATCGGGCACCTTCGGGGCGGTCCTGATGCGCGACCCGGCGCTGGTGGCCCGCGGTGTCGCGGCGATGCGCCGGGCGGTCTCGGTGCCGGTCACGGTGAAATGCCGGATCGGGGTCGACGACCAGGAGCCGTCAGAGGTGTTGCCGGCCTTCCTCGAGGCCGTGGCCGAGGCGGGCGCCACGCGGCTCATCGTGCATGCGCGCAAGGCCTGGCTGCAGGGGCTCTCGCCCAAGGAGAACCGCGATATTCCGCCGCTCGACTACGAGCTCGTGATGGAGATGAAGCGGCGCTATCCCGAGCTGCACCTGTCGATCAACGGGGGGATCACCTCGCTCGAACAGGCGCGGGGCTTCCTTGAGGCCGGGCTCGACGGGGTCATGGTGGGCCGCGCGGCCTATCACCAGCCCTGGGACGTGCTGGCCGGGGCGGATGCGGCGATCTACGGGATCGACCGCGCGCCGGTGGCGCCGGAAGCGGCGGCGCGGGGGATGCTCGATTACATCGACGCCCATGTCGCCTCGGGCGGCAAGGTGCACCAGGTCACGCGGCACATGCTGGGGCTTTTCGCGGGCCGGCCGGGCGCGCGGATCTGGCGGCGGGTGCTGTCGGAGAATGCCACCAAGCCGGGCATGGACTCGGGGCTGGTGCTGCGGGCGCTGGACGAGATGACGGCGGCGCGGGCGGCGGCCTGAGCGGGAGGCGGGAGCGCCGGTCTAGGCGGTGTCTCCGGTCTAAGCGGCCTTTGGCGCCTTCATTGGTTAGTCTGCAAAGACGCGCGCGGCCTTCGATGCGCCCTGCCGCACAGCAACCGCTTTGACCTCAACCCTCTGAAAACCGGGCACAAACCCGCCCCGCGACCCCTCAGCCCTGCCGGGCCATCCGGGCGCGGCGGCCGCCGCGGCGTTTCTGCAGGCGGGGCGCGCGGGCGGGCAGGGCCTCCATGATCTCGCGCCGCTCTTCGGGGCTCATCCGCGCCCAGGAGGTGATCTCCTCGATGCTGCGGAAACAGCCCACGCAGATGCGTTCCTCGGGGTGCACGACGCAGGTCTGCACGCAGGGGCTTTCGATCGCCCCGCCGGTCGCGCCGCCTGTCCTGCTCTTGCCCATGAAAGCCTCGTCTCAGCCCTGGCGGAGATGCCTAATCCGGTCCAGCGCGCCCTGCAAGATGTAGCTCGCCGCGACGTGATCGATGCGCTCGGCGCGCTTGGCGCGCGAGGTGTCGGCCTCGAGCAGCGCGCGCTCCGCGGCCACGGTCGAAAGGCGCTCGTCCCAGAAGGTGATCACCCCTGGCCAGAGCCGCGCCAGGTTGCGCGCGAAGGCCCGGGTCGACTGGCAGCGCGGCCCCTCGGTGCCGTCCATGTTGCGCGGCAGGCCCAGGACCACGCCGCCGATCTCGCGCTCGGCGAGGATCGCCATGAGCCGCTCGGCGTCCTGGGTGAACTTCTTCCGGCGGATCGTCTCGAGCGGGGTCGCGATCGACAGGAGCCGGTCCGAGACCGCCACGCCGATGGTCTTGTCGCCGAGGTCGAGCCCGGCCAGCGCCGCCATGGGCGGCAGATCCGCGACGGCCTCTTCGATGCTTTCGTGGATCATTGGACCACCCCCGCCTCGCGGGCCCCGGCGCGCACGGTCTCGAGCGCCTCCTCGTTGCCCAGGAAGACCTCCTGCGCGTTGCGCCAGATCTCGCGCGCCTGGTCGGTTTCGCCCAGGACGCCATAGGCGGTGATCAGCCGCGCCCATTCCTCGGGCGAGCCGCCCTGGTTGGCGAGCCGGTCCGAGAGCCGCGCGACCATGCCGGCGATCATGCCCTGGCGGTCCTCGGCGCTCATCTCGCCGGCGGCCTCGATGTCCTCGGCGCTGGGGCCGGAGAGGGCCGAGGCAGGCACCGGCGGCTGGTAGTCATTGACGCCCGCGCGCCAGGCGATCTCGGGGATCTGCGCCATGACCGGCGGCACCCAGGGGTCGCCTTCCGCCGAGCGGCGCAGGAGCGCGTCCCAGATGCGGAAGGCGCGGTCGGGGCGGCCGGTCTGGGCCATGGTCAGCCCGGCGTAATAATTGCCGACGCCGCTTTCGGGGTCGCGGCGCAGCGCCTCCTGGACCGCGACCTCGGCCTCGGGCGAGACATAGCCGCCGGCGGCCAGCACCATCATGTCGGCGAGATCGGCGTAATCCTTGGCGGTGGCCTCCTCGCCCTTGAGCGCGATGATCCGCTCCTGCGCCGCATAGGCCGCGCGGTAGTTGCCAAGCGCCGCCTCGGAGCGCGCCAGAAGCTGGAAGCCGCGCAGGTCGTCCTGCCGCTCGGCGACCGCCTGGCGGAGCCGGTTGACCAGCGCGAGATACTCCTCGGTCGGAGCCTCCTCGGGGGCGGAGGCGGGCACCTCGGCCTCGGCGGCGGCCTGGTCGGGGCGGTTGCGGCGGGCCTCCTCGGCCTGGGCGATGCGCGCCTCGAGGCCGAGGTCGCCGTAGCCCGGAGCGCCGAGGCTGAGATAGATCCCGACCGAGCCCACCAGCAGGAACAGCGCCAGCGCCGCCATGGTCAGCCGCGAGAGCCCGCGCGCCTCGCCCCCCGCACCCGGCGCGGAACCAGACCGCGCGTCGGCGGCCAGAAGCCGGCGCGAGACCTCGGTGCGCAGCCGCTCGGCCTCCTCGGGGGCGATGATGCCGCGTTCGGCGTCGCGATCGACCTCGGTGAGTTGCTGGCGATAGACCTCGATGTCTGATTGCGCGGCGTCGCGCGTGCGCCCGTGGCCGCGCAGAAGCGCAATCCCGATCAGCGCCGCGACCAGCAGCGCCATGGCACCGGCTACGATCCAGAAGGCGATCATGGGGTCTCCTCAGACGTTTGGCCTGACATATCCGCGCGCCCTTCCGACCAAAAGGCAAAAAACCCCCGGGGCGCGCCCATGTCGCAAAGCGCCGCGGGCGATGTCGCAACTGCGCCGAAATATGACGGGTCCCGGCATGGCGCGGCGCCCGCACCCATGCGAGGAGGGCAGGCAAGGGGACATCGAGCCGGGAATCGCCACTCCATGACACGCTACTCCGCCTTCGCGCTGGCCCGCGAGGCCTTCCGCAACCACCAGGGCTGGGGCCGCGCCTGGCGCGATGCCACGCCCAAGGCGCATTACGACGCGGTGATCGTCGGGGCCGGCGGCCACGGGCTGGCGACGGCCTTTTACCTCGGCAAGAACCACGGCATCCGCAATGTCGCGATCCTCGAGAAAGGCTGGCTCGGCGGCGGCAACACCGGGCGCAACACCACGATCATCCGGTCGAACTACCTGCAGGACCCCTCGGCGGCGATCTACGAGAAGTCGCGCAGCCTCTACGAGACGCTGAGCCAGGACCTGAACTACAACATCATGTACAGCCCGCGCGGCGTGATGATGCTGGCGCAGACCGAACACGAGGTGCGCGGCTACCGGCGCACCGCCCATGCCAATGCGCTGCAGGACGTCGAGACCCGCTTCATCGGCCCCGAGGAGGTCAAGCGCCTGGTGCCGATCATCGAGCTGAAGGGTCCGCGTTACCCGGTCCTGGGCGCGCTATGGCAGCCGCGGGCGGGCACCGCGCGGCACGACGCGGTGGCCTGGGGCTATGCGCGCGCCTGTTCCGACATGGGCATGGACATCGTCCAGAAGTGCGAGGTCACCGGCGTGCGGACCGAAGGCGGCCGCGTCACCGGCGTCTCCACCACCCGCGGCGAGATCGGCTGCGACAAGCTCGGCCTCGTGGTCGCGGGCCATTCGGGGCACCTCGCCGACATGGCGGGCTTCCGGCTGCCGGTCGAAAGCGTGGCGCTGCAGGCGCTGGTGTCCGAGCCGATCAAACCCTGCATGGATGTGGTCGTCATGGCCAATACCGTGCACGGCTACATGAGCCAGTCCGACAAGGGCGAGATGGTGATCGGCGGCGGCGCGGACGGCTATAACAACTACACCCAGCGCGGCTCCTTCCACCACATCGAGGAGACGGTGCGCGCGCTCTGCGAGACCTTCCCCATGATCTCGCGGCTGAAGATGCTGCGGCAATGGGGCGGCATCGTGGACATGACCGGCGACCGCTCGCCGATCCTGTCGAAGACGCCGGTGGAGAACTGCTTCATCAACTGCGGCTGGGGCACCGGCGGGTTCAAGGCGATCCCGGGCTCGGGCTGGGGCTTTGCCGAGCTCATGGCCAAGGGCCATTCGCCGCTGACCGAGGCCTTCGGGCTCGACCGCTTCCGCGAAGGCCGCTTCGTCGACGAGTCGGTCGCGGCGGGGGTGGCGCATTGAGCCTCGGGCGGGAACCCGCCGAGGCGCACCTGCCGACTTTGGCAAGCCTTCGCCGATCCGCGCGCCAGGCCGGCGCGGCGGGAACGGCGCGGGGGGTGGCTCTCGTTGTCTGCGCAAATATCGCAGTCACGGAGGCATCCAGATGTCCGACACGAACCACAGCCATCACACCCGCGAAACCCACGTCGAGAAGTCCGGCGCGAGCGGGCCGATCGTCTTCATCGTCGGCGGCCTCGTCGTCGCCGTCGGCGTCCTGGCCTGGGCCCTCACCGGCAGCGCGCCCGAGGGCGGCAGCGCCGCGAACGGCAATGGCGACGTCTCGATCTCGGTCGACGGCGGGGATGCCGCCGCCGAAGGCAGCGCCGGCGCCGGTGAAGGCGCCGAGGCCGGGGCCGCGGCCTCGGGTGGCGATGCTGCCGAAGGTTCGGGCGCTGCCGAGGCCGAAGCCGATGCCGCAGCCGGCGACGGCGGCGCGGCCGCAGGCGCGGACGCCCAGCAGAACTAAGACCGCGCGCGGGGTTGTCCCGCCGCGCACCCCTGACCACGCCCCGACCGCTCCGCGCGGCCGGGGCGCTTTGCGTGCCCGGAGGTCCCCGTGCTGATCCTGACCTGTCCCTATTGCGGCGTCGCCGCCGACGAGACCGAGCTGCATCCCGGCGGCGAGGCGCATCTGACGCGCGAGGGCCCCGAAAGCGATGACGCCGCCTTCGAGGGCTACCTCTTCCACCGCAAGAACCCCAAGGGCGTGCATTTCGAGCGCTGGCGCCACGCCCATGGCTGCGGCAAGTGGTTCCACGCCGCGCGCTGCACCGTCACGCTCGAGGTCTTCGGCACCTATGCCGCCCAGACCACGACCCCCCCGCAGGAGATCCGCGAGATCCTCACCGCGCGCCGTCCCGGCTGGGACCAGGAGGCAAAGGCATGAGCACCCGTCTGGCCCAGGGCGGCCGCCTGATCGACCGCGCCAAGACCCTGCGTTTCACCTTCAACGGCCGCCAGATGAAGGGCTATGCCGGCGACACGCTGGCCGCCGCCCTCCTGGCGGGCGACCAGATGCTGGTGGGGCGCAGCTTCAAGTATCACCGCCCGCGCGGCATCCTCGCCTCGGGCGCCGAGGAGCCCAACGCGCTCGTGGGCCTCGGCACCGGCGACCGCTTCGAGCCGAACCAGCGCGCCACGGTGACCGAGCTTTTCGATGGGCTCTCGGCGGGGTCGCAGAACCACTGGCCGAGCCTCGAATACGACATCGGCGCGATCAACACCAAGCTGGCGCGCTTCCTGCCGGCGGGCTTCTACTACAAGACCTTCATGCAGCCCCGGGCCTTTTGGAAGCACGTCTACGAGCCTTTCATCCGCCGCTCGGCGGGGCTCGGCAAGGCGCCCGCCGCCGAGGCGCGCGATCCCGACGACTACGAGCATTACTACGCCCATGTGGACCTCCTGGTGATCGGCGGCGGTGTCGCCGGGCTGCAGGCCGCGCGCATCGCGGGGCAGGCGGGCCGCTCGGTTCTGCTGATCGAACAGGCGCCTGTCTGGGGTGGCCGCGCGCCCGTCGACGGCGGCGAGATCGAGGGGCTTCCGGCCGAGGAATGGGTCGACCGCACGCTCGAGGAGCTCACCGCCATGCCCAACGTGCGGCTGCGCGCGCGGACGCTGGGCGCGGGGCTCTACGACCACGGCTATGCCATCGCGCAGGAACGGGTCTCGGACCACGCGCCGGGCGCGCAGGGGCCGCGCCACCGGCTCTGGCGCATCCGCGCCGAGCGCATCGTCACCGCGACCGGCGCGATCGAGCGGCCGCTCTCCTTTGCCGGCAACGATCTGCCCGGCGTCATGCTGGCCTCGGCGGTGCGCGACTACCTGGTGAACTACGCCGTCTCGCCGGGCGACCGCACCGTGGTGGTCACCAACAACGACGACGCCTATCGCACGGCGCTGGCGCTTCTGGACGCCGGCCTCAGCGTGCCCGCCATCATCGACGCCCGGCCCGCGGGCGGCGGCGCGCTCATGGCCGAGGCCGAGGCGCGCGGCATCCGGGTGCTCAAGGGCAAGGGCATCGCCAAGGCGACGGGCGGCGCGCGGATCACCGCCGTCGAGGTCTGCGCCCAGGCGGGCGAGGGCGCCTGCGAAGAGATGATCACCTGCGACGCCCTGGCGATGTCGGGCGGCTGGTCGCCGGTGGTGCACCTCTGGTCCCATGTCGGCGGCAAGCTCAATTGGGACGAGAGCGAGAACTTCTTCCGCCCCGACCCGCAGCGCGGGCCGGTCAGCCACGACGGCAGCGCGCATGTGGCCGTTGCGGGCGCGGCCAACGGCCACCTGGGCCTGTCGGAGATCCTCGAGGATGCGGGCAGCGCCGCGGCGCTGCTCTTCGGCGGCGCGGCGCCCGAGGCCCCCGAGGCCAGCCCCCGCGACGAGGCGCCCATGGCGCCGGTCTGGCTCATGCCGCAGGGCGCGAAACAGGCGCTGCGCGCCAAGGCCTGGCTCGACTTCCAGAACGACGTGAAGGTGACCGACGTGCAGCTCGCCGCGCAGGAGGGCTTCACCTCGGTCGAACACACCAAGCGCTACACCACGCTCGGCATGGCGACGGATCAAGGGAAGTTGAGCAACATCAACGGCCTCGCCGTGCTTTCTCAAGCATTGGGTGAAGGCATCCCGCAGGTCGGCACGACCACCTTCCGGCCGCCCTATACGCCGATCTCGCTGGCCTCGATCGCCGGCGAGGCCAAGGGCGCGCTGTTCCAGCCGGTCCGCAAGACCGCGCTGCACGGCTGGCACGAGGCCCATGGCGCCACCTGGGAGCCGGTGGGCCACTGGCGCCGCCCCTATGCCTACCCGCGCCCCGGCGAAAGCGTCGAGGATGCGGTCAACCGCGAGGTCACGGCGGTGCGCGAGGGCCTCGGCCTGCTCGACGCCTCGACCCTGGGCAAGATCTTGGTGAAGGGCCCCGACGCGGGACGCTTCATGGACATGCTCTACACCAACATGATGTCGAGCCTGAAACCCGGCGCCTGCCGCTACGGGCTGATGTGCAGCGAGAACGGCTTTCTCTCCGGCGACGGCGTGGTGGCGCGCCTCGACGAGGAGACCTTCCTTTGCCACACCACCACCGGCGGGGCCGAGCGCATCCACGCCCATATGGAGGAATGGCTGCAGACCGAATGGTGGGACTGGCAGGTCTGGGTGCTGAACCTGACCGAGCAATACACCCAGATCGGCGTGGTCGGCCCGAAGTCGCGCGCGGTGCTGGAAAAGCTCGGCGGCACGGATGTCTCGGCCGAGGCGCTGCCCTTCATGCGCTGGTGCGACGGCGAGATCGGCGGGCTGCCGGTGCGGATCTTCCGCATCTCCTTCTCGGGCGAGCTGTCCTTCGAGCTGGCGACGCCCGCGCATCGCGGCCGCGAGCTCTGGGACAAACTTGTCGCGGCAGGTGAGGAGTTCGGCGTAACCCCTTACGGCACCGAGGCAATGCACGTGCTGCGCGCCGAGAAGGGCTTCATCATGATCGGCGAGGAAACCGACGGCACGGTGATCCCGCAGGACCTGGGCCTCAACTGGGCGATCTCCAAGAAGAAGACCGATTACATCGGCAAGCGCGCCCAGGCCCGCAGCTTCATGGACAATGCCGACCGCTGGCAGCTTGTCGGCCTCGAGACGCTGGACGGCAGCGTCTTGCCGGATGGCGCCTATGCGGTGGCGCCCGGCAAGAACGACAACGGCCAGGTGAACACCCAAGGCCGGGTCACCTCGAGCTACCATTCGCCGACGCTCGGGCGCGGCATCGCCATGGCGCTGGTGCACTACGGCCCTGAGCGCATGGGCGAGGTGCTGGAGTTCGCCATGACCGACGGCCGACGGGTGCCGGCGAAGATCACCGGCACGGTTTTCTTTGATCCCGAGGGGGAGAAGCAGAATGTCTGACATCGCGCGCGACGGCGCCCGGGCCGAGGGCGAGGTGCTGGTCGAAGGGCAGGGGCCGCAGGGTATGATCTCCTTGCGCTGCGACCTCGGGGCGGAGGCGCTGAAAACGGCGCTTTCGGGTGAGGGGCTGGCGCTTCCCGCGCCCCTGTCGCTGACGCGCGAAGACGCGCGGGCCGTCCTCTGGATGTCGCCCGACGAGCTGCTGCTGCTCTGCCCCTACGACGAGGCGCCCGCGCTCTGCGCCCGGCTCTCCGAGGCGCTCTCCGGCACCCACGCGCTGGTGGCCGTGGTCTCCGACGCCCGCGCGGCCTTCAAGCTCACCGGCGAAGAGGCGCTTCTGCGCGAGACCCTGGCCAAGCTGACGCCCGCCGACATGCGCCCCGAGGCCATGCCCGAGGGCCGCGTGCGGCGCACAAGGCTGGCCCAGGTCGCCGCCGCGATCTGGTTCGAGGGTTGCGCCGCCCATGTCCTGGCCTTTCGTTCGGGCGCCGATTACGTCTTCGGCGCGCTGGCCTACGCGGGCCGGAGCGGCGCGCGGGTGGGCCACCTCTGAGGCGACGCCCCGGGGCCCCGGACCAGGCTTCCAACCGCCGGAACCACGGCGCGCGCCTGGCGTTGATCCCGTGACCGCAGGCGCCGGCTATTGACCCCGTCCTCTTGTCGGCGCACGAACGGCACTACGTCGCAGATTAACGTTTCATCGAACGAGGACTGTCATGGCATTTGAACTTCCCGATCTTCCCTATCCCCACGACGCGCTCGCCTCGAAGGGCATGTCGCAGGAGACGCTCGAGTTTCACCACGACATTCACCACAAGGCCTATGTCGACAACGGCAACAAGGCGATTGCCGGCACCGAGTGGGAAAACAAATCCGTCGAAGAGATCATCAAGGGCACCTATGACCCGAAGGCCGTCGCGCAGTCGGGCATCTTCAACAACGCCTCGCAGTACTGGAACCACAACCAGTTCTGGGAAATGATGACCCCCGACAACGTCGGCATGCCCGGCGAGCTGGAAAAGGCCCTGGTCGAGAGCTTCGGTTCGGTCGACAAGTTCAAGGAAGACTTCGCCGCCGCGGGCGCGGGCCAGTTCGGCTCGGGCTGGGCCTGGCTGGTGAAGGACACCGACGGCGGGCTGAAGGTCACCAAGACCGAGAACGGCGTAAACCCGCTGTGCTTCGACCAGACCGCGCTGCTTGGCGTCGACGTCTGGGAGCACTCCTACTACATCGACTTCCGCAACAAGCGCCCGGCCTATCTCTCGAACTTCCTCGAGAACCTGGTCAACTGGGAGAACGTCGCGGAGCGTTTGTCCAAAGCCTAAACGACGCCGCGTAAGTCATTGACTTGCAAGCGCCTCGGCCCCTCGGCCGGGGCGTTTTTTATGGCCGGGTTCGGAACGTGACTTCTGGTTGCGCGTTTTTATTCCAGCAACGGTCAAAGGAGACAGGTCATGGCAGAACGCATCAGATCCAAGGACGGCGACCGCGAAACGGAGAAGGTGCTCGGCGAGAAACCCGAGGACCTGCCCGAGGCGCCCGACCAGGCCGGACGCGCCGGCGGCGAGATCAGCCGCAAGGTCGGCACCCGCGACGAGGAAAAGCGCCGCGACGCCACCTCGAACGGCCCGACGCGGCCCAAGGCACAGGATCAGGACGGAAGCGGCGACAAGGAGAACGTGTGATGGCAACGCTGACGAATGGCACCTGGGTTCTGATCGCCGACGGCGAGAAGGCGATGTTCCTGCGCAACGACGTGGACGCGATGAACCCCGATCTGAACGTCGTCCGGCTCGAAGAGCAGGACAATCCTTCGGACTACGACCAGTCGGCCAATCGCCCGGGCCGCATGGGCGACACCGGCGTCGGCCAGCGCTCGGCCTTGGATGACACCGACTGGCACGAGCTGGCGAAGGAGCGGTTCGCCGACGAGCTCTCCGAGATCCTTTACAAGCAGGCCCATGCCAAGCGCTTCGAGCGCATCGTGCTGGTCGCCCCGCCGGTGGTGCTGGGCGAGATGCGCGACAAGCTGCACCAAGAGGTCCGCGAGAAGGTGGTGGCCGAGGTCGACAAGACCCTGACGAACCACCCGCTCGACAAGATCGAGCAGCTCCTGCACGACGAGCTGGAAGCGGCCTGAGGCCCGCGCGGCGCCCGGTGTGACAGCCGGGCGCCGATTGCCTTCGCCGCGTGGCTCTGCCACACCGCTCGGGCAGGGCCGGGCGAGGGGACGACATGCAGGACAGGCAAACCGGGATCGCGGCCGTGGTGGCCGCCTGCGTGATCTGGGGCCTGTCGCCGATCTACTACAAGCTCCTGGCCGATGTGCCGCCCGACGAGGTGCTGGCCCATCGCACGCTCTGGTCCTTTGTCTTCTTCGCCGCGGTGCTGGCGGTGCAGGGGCGGCTTGGCGCGATCCGCGCGGCGCTTTCGGACCGGACGCGGTTCCTGACCATCGCCTTCGCCGCGGTGGTCATCTCGAACAACTGGTTCCTCTTCATCTACGCCATCCAGATCGGCCGGGCGACCGAGGCGAGCCTGGGCTATTACATCTTCCCGCTGGTGGCCGTGCTGATGGGGGTGGTCTTCTTCCGCGAGAGGCTGGGCCCGGCGCAGATCCTGGCGGTGGGTCTTGCGGCGCTGGCGGTGATCTTCCTCTCGGTCCGGCTTGGCGCGCCGCCCTGGCTGTCGCTCATCCTGTCCTTCAGCTTCGGGCTCTATACCGTTGCGAAGAAACGGCTGGACGTGGGGCCGGTGGTCTCGGTCACCGCAGAGGTGCTGCTGCTGACCCCGCTGGCGCTGGCCTGGCTCTGGGTCCTGCACGCGGGCCCTGAAGGCGGCACCTTCGGGACGGACCTCAAGACCTCGACCCTGCTGATCTTTTCCGGGCCGCTGACGGCGCTGCCGCTGATCCTCTTCAGCGTCGCTTCGCGGCGCGTGGCGCTCTCGACCGTGGGGCTCATCCAGTACCTGAACCCTACGCTGCAATTCCTTGTGGCTACGCTGATTTTCCGCGAACCATTCGGGCTGTCGCAGGCCCTGGCCTTCGCGCTGATCTGGACCGCGCTGGCGATCTATTCGACCGCGAGCTGGCGCTCCGAGAGGGCGCGGCGCAGGGCCGCGACGGTGCTCTCCACGTCGTCGGAGACCTGAACCGAGGCGCGGGTCTCGGCGCCCGCGAAGCCCTCGGCGACCACATGGTCGAGCAGCGCGACCAGCGGGTCCCAGTAACCCGCGACGTTCATCAGGACGATCGGCTTGTCGTGCAGCCCGAGCTGGCGCCAGGTCAGCACCTCGAAGAACTCGTCGAGCGAGCCCGCGCCGCCGGGCAGCACCACGATGGCATCGGCGTTCATCACCATGACCTTCTTGCGCTCGTGCATGGTCTCGGTGACGACGAAATGGGTCAGGTCGCGCTTGCCGACCTCCCAGCGCACGAGGTGCTCGGGGATCACCCCGAAGGTCTCGGCGCCGGCCGATTGCGCGGCGCGCGCCACGCGGCCCATGAGCCCCACGTCGCCGGCGCCGTAGACCAGCCGCCAGCCGGTCTGGCCGATGGCGCGTCCCAGCGCCTCGGCGGCTTCCGCATAGGCCGGGCGGGCGCCGTCGCGGGCCCCGCAATAGACGCAGATCGAGGCTTGTTGCATTGCAGTGACTCCGGGATTGCGAGGCTTTTGACCGGCTATAACGGCGTTGCTATACACGCTCAACTGACCTTGGCTGTCTTTCAGGGTCTTTCGGCATGCGCCGACATGTCTTGGGGATGGGACGAAAATGACAACAAAAGCGGGCCTTTCCGGACCGGGTGGTGCCGTCTTCCTGGTGGCCGGCGTGCTGGCGCTGGCGCTTGGCGGGCTTTACGCGACAGGGCAGCTAGACCCGCTTCTGGAGCGCGAGGCCGGGGCCGAGGTTGGCGCGGCGGACGGGTCTGCGGAAGATGGCGAGGGCGCGCCTGCGCCGGAGACGGACACCGCAGCCGCGCCGGAGAGCCCGGCGGAGGCCCCCGCAGTCGAGGGTGCGGAGAGCGCCGAAGCAGGTGAGGAGACGGATGCGCAAGAGGCACCCACCGAAGACGCGACCCCGGACCCCACCGAAGAGGCCGCGACCGAAGAGGCCCCCGCCGCCGACGACACCACCACCGAGAGCCCGCCCAGCTTCGATCTCGTCCGCGTCTCGCCCGACGGCAACGCGGTGATCGCCGGGCGCGCAGCGCCGGGGGCGCTGGTCACGCTCTACCTCGGCGGCGCGCCCGTGCGTGAGGCCGAAGCGGATGCCTCGGGCAGCTTCGTCTTCCTGACCGACCTGGGCACCAGCGCGGCCCCGCGTGTGCTGACCCTCTCCGAGCGCCCCGAGGGCGCGGAGGAGGAACGCTTTGCCGAGGCCGAGGTGATCCTTGCCCCGGCGGCCCAGGTGGCCGAAGCGCCGGAGACCCCTGCGGAAGCGGAAGAGGTCGCGGCGCTGGAGAGCGCCGAGGCGGGCGATGAGATGCCTGCAGAGGATTCGGCTTCTGCGGACGGCGATATGACCGAGACTTCGGAGGCCACGACGCCCGAGGCCGAGAGCCCCGAGACCTCCGAGCAGGTGGCCGCGGCGGATGACGCTGGGACCGCGTCCGAGACCGCGACGCAGAACGCGCAGAACGGAATGGACGCCACCATGCCGGACGCTTCGGCGACCGGGGATGTCGAGACGGCGCAAGCCGACGCCACGGCTGAGACAGACGGTCAGGACGCGACCTCGGAAGCTGAGACTGAAGAGGCGACTTCTGAAACCGAAACGGCCTCTGCAGGATCGCAAGCGGACATCAACGGCAGCACGGCGTCGGAGCAGAGTGCTGCGAGCGACGGGGACACCACCGGTTCCGAGACAACCGAAACGCCTGACGCGGGCGACGTGACCGAAGCCGCTGAAGCAGCCACTGGCAGCGAAGACCGCGCGACAGGTGAGGACACCCAAGTCACTGCCGAAGCCCCGCAGGCGACCGGCGACAGCCCGGCGCCGAGCGCCGAGGCGGGGGATGGCAGTTCCCAGAGCGGGACTGGCGAGACCGCCGAGGCGACCGCTGCGGACACGGGGGGCGAGGCTGCCGCCACGGTCTCGGCGGACACCACCGCCGAGACAGACACCACCACCGACACCGCCGCCAATACCGGCACCACATCCGACACCACCCCCGGCCAACCCCAACCGACCGACGCACAGCCCCAGGTCGCGCTATCGGCCCCGGAGGCCCCGCAGACATCCGCCGGCAGCGCGCCTGCCGCGGACGACGCGCCGGCGCCGGGGGCGGCGCCGACCGCGGTTCTGCTCTCGGGCCCCGAGGGCGTCGAGGTCGTGCAACCGGCCACCGAACCGGCCTTGCCGCCCGAGGGCGAATTTGTGGCGCTCGACGCGATTTCCTACGACGACAGCGGCGCGGTCTCGCTTGCGGGCCGGGCGACGCCGGGGGGCAGCGTGCGCATCTACCTCGACAACCGCGAGATCGCGCTGACCGATGTGGGCGAGGCGGGCCGCTGGCGCAGCAACCTGCCCGAGACCGGCGCGGGCACCTATACGCTGCGGCTCGACCGGGTCGACGGCGAGGGCCGGGTGCTGGCGCGCATCGAAAGCCCCTTCCAGCGCGAGAGCCGCGCGGCGCTCGAGGCGGCATCGCCGGGCGAGGACGCGCCGGTCTACGCGGTCACCGTGCAGCCCGGCAACACGCTCTGGGGCATCTCGCGCGAGCGCTACGGCGAGGGCATCCTCTACGTGAAGGTCTTCGAGGCCAACCGCGGGCAGATCCGCGACCCGGACCTGATCTACCCCGGCCAGGTCTTCGCGCTGCCGGAGTAGGCGGCGCGAGACGGGGAAAGGCTGCGCGCTGGCGGTAAGCCCGCGCTCGGCCTAGGTGCTAGCCCCCCGCATAAGCGGGATGTCAGCATGCGGGCCGAGGCCGGTCCCGCATTCCTTCAGAGCACCACACCACAAACACCCTACCGCGGCAGCGGATCGTCCTCGGGCTGGCCGGCATTGGCCAGCCAGTCGCGGAAGGCGGCGAGGGCAGGGGTCACGGGCCGGCTGTCGGGCCAGGCCAGGTGATAGGCCCCGAGGCTCGCGGGCTCGGCCTCGGCGGCCAGCACCAGCCGGCCCCGCGCGCGGTCCTCCTCGCTCAGGTAGTCCGGCAGAAGCGCCACCCCGAGCCCGTGCAGCGCCGCCTCGAGGATCGTGGTGAACTGGTCGAAGGAGGTGCCGGGCAGGGCGCCGGTCTGCATCCCCTGCGCCGCGAACCAGCTTTCCCAGGCCTTGGGGCGCGTGTCGATATGCAGAAGCGGCAGGGTCGCCAGCACCCGCAGGCTCACCGGACCCTGCGGCAGCACGCCGGGCGCGGCGACGGGCATCACCCGCTCGGGTCGCAGCATCAGCCGCTGGGTGCCGGGGCGCGCATCAGTACCGTATTCGATCGCCGCGTCGAAGCCCTCGGCGTCGAAATCGGGCGGCCGCAGCCGGGTGGTGAAATTGATCGTCACCTCGGGGTGGCGGCGGGTGAAATCCGGCAGCCGGGGCACCAGCCAGCGCATCCCGAAGGAGGGCAGGATCGCCAGCGACAGCGAGCCCGCCCGCGAGGGCATCCGCAGGCTCAGCGAGGCCTGGGCGATGCGGTTCAGCGCGGCGCGCACCTCGGTCGCATAGCCGCGCGCCTCGGGGGTGAGCGCCAGCGCCCGGCCTTCGCGGCTGACCAGGCTGACGCCCAGCTGATCCTCGAGGGTGCGGATCTGCCGCGAGATCGCGCTCTGGCTCAGGTCGAGCTCGCGCGCGACCGCCGCCGCGGTGCCGAGCCGGTCCAGCGCCTCGAGCGCGCGCAGCGCGGGCAGGGGCGGCAGAAGCCGCCGCGAGAGGGGGGATGCTTGCGTTTCCTGCATCTTTACTTGCGGGATAGTCGCTTTTTATTGCCGTGCACGCAAGATAACCTTCGCGCAAATTGTCGGAGGAGTCGATATGAAAGACCTCGAACAAACCCCCGAGCTCAAGGCCAAGGACGCGCCGAACCTGGGCTCGTTCGATTGGGAAGATCCGTTCCGCCTGGTGGACCAGCTCGAAGAAGACGAGCGCATGATCGCCGAAAGCGCGCGCACCTTCGCCCAGGAGAAGCTGCAGCCGCGCGTCTTGGAGGCCTTCGAGAAGGAGACCGTCGAGCCCGGGATCTTCCGCGAGATGGGCGAGATGGGCCTTCTGGGCACCACCGTCCCCGAGGAATACGGCGGGCTGGGCGCGGGCTATGTCTCTTACGGGCTTGTCGCCCGCGAGATCGAGCGCGTGGACTCGGGCTACCGCTCGATGATGTCGGTGCAGAGCTCGCTGGTGATGTATCCGATCTACGCCTATGGCACCGAGGCGCAGCGCAAGAAATACCTGCCGAAGCTCGCCTCGGGCGAATGGATCGGCTGTTTCGGCCTGACCGAACCGGACGCGGGCTCGGACCCCGCGGGCATGAAGACCCGCGCCGAGAAGACCGCCAATGGCTACAAGCTGACCGGCTCGAAGATGTGGATCTCCAACTCGCCGATCGCGGATGTCTTCGTGGTCTGGGCGAAATCCGAGGAACACGGCGGCAAGATCCGCGGCTTCGTGCTGGAAAAGGGCATGAAGGGGCTGTCGGCCCCGAAGGTCGGCAACAAGATCTCGCTGCGCGCCTCGGTCACCGGTGAGATCGTCATGGAGGGCGTCGAGGTCGGCGAGGATGCGCTCCTGCCCAATGTCGAGGGTCTGAAGGGTCCCTTCGGCTGCCTCAACCGGGCGCGCTACGGCATCGCCTGGGGCGTCATGGGCGCCTCGGAGTTCTGCTGGCAGGCGGCGCGCGGCTACGGGCTCGACCGCAAGCAGTTCGGCAAGCCGATCGCCCAGACGCAGCTGTTCCAGAAGAAGCTCGCCGACATGCAGACCGAGATCGCGCTGGGGCTGCAGGCCAGCCTGCGCGTCGGCCGGCTCATGGACGAGGCCAAGGCCGCGCCCGAGATGATCTCGATCATCAAGCGCAACAACTGCGGCAAGGCGCTGGATATCGCGCGCATGGCCCGCGACATGCACGGCGGCAACGGCATCTCGGCGGAGTTCCAGGTGATCCGCCACATGGTCAACCTCGAGACGGTGAACACCTACGAGGGCACCCATGACGTGCACGCGCTGATCCTGGGCCGGGCGCAGACCGGACTGCAGGCCTTCTTCTGAGGCCCCGGGTTGCGGTCCGCGGGCCGCAGCGACATCTTGGCGGCGCGGGGTGAAAACCTCGCGCCGTTTTCATGAAGGAGATCAAAGGCATGGATGCAGCGACGCGGGTGCACGAGGGATTTCTGGAGCGGGTGCGATCGGGCGGGCTGCCGGATCTGCCCGAGGCGCAGATCGACCGCGACACGCTGCTGACGCTCTGGCGCGCCCAGCTCATCTCGCGTCACATGGACCGGGCCGGGCGCTGGCTGCAATCGCGGGGGCAGGGGTTCTACACCATCGGCTCCTCGGGGCACGAGGGCATGGCCGGCGTGGCCCTGGCGCTGTCGGTCGAGGACCCGGCCTTCCTGCATTACCGCGACGGCGCCTTCCAGGCGGCCCGGGCGCTGCAGGCGGGCCACGACCCGATCATGGATTTCGCGCTCTCCTTCGCGGCCTCCTCCGAGGATCCGATCTCCGGCGGGCGGCACAAGGTGCTGGGCTCGCGCGCGCTGAACATCCCGCCGCAGACCTCGACCATCGCGAGCCATCTGCCGAAGGCGGTGGGCAGCGCCTTCGCGCTGGGGCTGAACAAGCGGCAGGGACGCGCGGAGAACCGGCTGGCCTTCTGCTCCTTCGGCGATGCCTCGATGAACCATTCCACCGCGCTCGGCGCGCTCAACACCGCCGGCTGGACCGCCTGGCAGGGCGCACCGCTGCCGCTGATGTTCGTCTGCGAGGACAACGGCATCGGCATCTCGGTGAAATCGCCCGAAGGCTGGGTCGAGGCGGTGCTGCGCGGCCGCCCGGGGCTGAGCTATGCCCAGGCCGACGGCTGCGACGTGGTCGCGGCCTATGAAGCGGCGCAGCGCATGGCGGGCGAGATCCGGCGCGGACGGCGGCCGGGGCTCCTGCATCTGACCTGCGTGCGGCTTTATGGGCACGCCGGGGCGGATGTCGAAAAGGCCTATCGCCCCGAGGCCGAGATCCTCGCCGAAGAGGCCCGCGATCCCTTGCTCTTCACCGCGCGGCGGCTGCTTCACGCAGGACTTGAAGAAAGGGATATTGTTCAGTCTTACGAGGACGTTGAAAGCCAATGCTTCAGCGCCGCTGAAAGTGCGGCGACGCGACCGCGGCTCACCTCGGCGGCGGATGTGAAAGCCGCCTTGCTGCCGCCCAAGCGCAGGCTGCCGAAATCCAACACGCCGACGCCCGAGGATCGCAAGGCCGCCTTCGGGCCCGCCGACATGCGCGCGCTCGGCGAGCGGCAGCCGATGAACAAGCTCATCAACCTCGGTCTTTCCGACCTGATGCTGGAGCACCCCGAGATCGTCATGGCCGGCGAAGATGTCGGCAAGAAGGGCGGCGTCTACGGCATCACCCGGGGCCTTCAGGCGCGCTTCGGCGCGATGCGGGTCATGGACACGCTTCTCGACGAACAGTCGATCCTGGGGCTGGCCATCGGGCTTGGCCAGCAGGGCTATCTGCCGATCCCCGAGATCCAGTTCCTGGCCTATCTGCACAACGCCGAGGACCAGATCCGCGGCGAGGCGGCGACGCTGCCGTTCTTCTCCAACGGCCAATACGCCAACCCCATGGTGCTGCGCATCGCGGGGCTCGGCTACCAGAAGGGCTTCGGCGGGCATTTCCACAACGACAACTCGCTGGCGGTGCTGCGCGACGTGCCCGGCATCGTGATCGGCTGTCCCTCGGATGGCGCCGACGCGGTGCGCATGTATCGCGAGGCGGTGCGCCTGGCGCGCGAGGAGGCCCGCGTGGTGGTCATGGTGGAGCCCATCGCGCTTTATCCCATGCGCGATCTTCTGGAGGAGGGCGACGGCCTCTGGATGCGCGATTACCCGGAGGCCGGCGAGACCGCGCCGCTCTCGGAGCCACGGCGGCTGGGGGACGGCACGGACCTCGCCATCGTGACCTATGGCAACGGCACGTATCTCTCCGAACAGGCGCGCCACGATCTCGAGGCCTCGGGCGTCTCGGCGCGCGTGGTGGACCTGCGCTGGCTGGCGCCGCTGAACGAGGCGGCGATCCTGCGCGAGATCGAGGGCTGCGGCGCGGTCTTGGTGGTCGACGAATGCCGCAGGACGGGCTCGCAGTCCGAGGCGCTGATGACCTTGCTCTCTGAGCAGAGCGCGCTGCCGCGGGCGCGGGTGACGGCCGAGGATTGCTTCATCGCGACCGGGCCGGCCTATGCCGCGACGCTGCCGTCGCGCGAGGGCATCGTCGAGGCCGCGCGGGCGCTCCTGGGCTGACCTTCGGCGCACGCGCAGGCCCACGCGCACAAATTCCGCCGCCGCGACCCGACGGGGGGCCTTCGCGGCGGCGCGACACGGGGGTCCGTTTCCACCCTGGCTTGATTCGTATAATCAGTATTATGTTAAATACGAAATCCAGAACCTCCGATAATGGCCTGAATTTCTTGCGACTGTGCAACGGAACTCCCCCGGCGTCACCCTGAGCAGCCCGCATATGGCGGAATAACTGGACTCCGTTTTCCGCCCTTCGCTACAACTCTGGGGCCGAGCCTTGGGGAGACAGGATGACTTCGAAACCGACCGTGGAGCAGCCAGCGGACTCGCTGGAGACGCGCCTCCTGCGCCTGACCCATTGCGACCGGATCGAGGAAGTCTGGACCGCGCATCTCGAGGCCATGGCGCTTTATGGCTTCGACCGGCTGCTCTACGGCTTCACGCGCTTCTGGTCCGGCTACAGCTTCGGCGATCCCGATGACTTCCTGGTGCTGACCAATCTCGACCCGGCCTACACCGAGCGCTTCATCGGCGAAGGCATGTATCGCGAAGCGCCCATGGCCCGCTGGGCGCTGCACAACGAAGGCGCCTGTTCCTGGAGCGTGCTGCAACAGATGAGCGACGCCGGCGTGCTCAGCGACACCGAGCGCAAGATCATCGAGTTCAACCGCACCCACGGGCTGACCGCCGGCTACTCGATCTCCTTCCGCTCGGTTTCGCGCCGCTCCAAGGGCGCGATCGCGCTGATGGCGCGCGACGGCATGAGCCAGGCCGAGGTCGACGCGGTCTGGGAGGCGCACGGCGACGAGATCCAGCTGTTCAACAACATCCTGCATCTCAAGGTGCTCACCCTGCCCTACACGCCGCCCAACCAGATGCTGACGCCGCGCCAGCGCGAGGCGCTGGAATGGGTCGGCGACGGCAAGACCACGGCCGATATCGCGACCATCATGGGGCTGACCTCGGCGACGGTGGAAAAGCACCTGCGGCTCGCCCGCGCGGCGCTGAACGTGGAGACCACGGCCCAGGCGGTTCTCAAGGCCGCCTTTCAGAATCAGATGTTTGTCGTCGATCTGGACGCGCACCAGACCTAAAGGTCAGGAATTCCAGACTATCGGGAATCGCGGTTAATCTGGCAACTTATACGTGTCCCGTGAGTGATGGCCCTTTGGCCAGGGACAGGAGGTGCGTAAATACCCCTGTAATTTCAGGGCTCTACGATGCTTCTAGAGGCGAAAGCTTTCCCGTCGCAGGCTCGAATTTCCGGGCATGCGCGGGGCCCGACCGGCCTTACTCTCATCCCCAATGTCTTGGGCCGGTCGGGGAAACCACTTGTTCAACCAAAGGGTTGGGCGCGATCGTTGACCACGACACGCGAAAAGGCCGCCGGGCATCCCCGGCGGCCTTTCTTCATCTCACAACCCTCGCGGGTGGCGCGGACTCAGCCGCCCTGGGCCGCTTTCGCGACCTCGGCTGCGAAGTCCTCTTCCTTCTTCTCGATGCCTTCGCCGACCTGCATCCGGATGAAGCCGGTGATCTCGGCGCCGGCGTCCTTGGCCGCTTCGCCGACGGTCTTGTCGGGGTCGATGACGAAGGCCTGGCCGAGCAGCGTGACCTCGGCAAGGAACTTCTTCATGCGGCCCTCGATCATCTTCTCGATGACCTGCTCGGGCTTGCCGGATTCGCGCGCGATGTCGATCTGGATCTGGCGCTCCTTCTCGACGATGGCGGGGTCCAGATCAGCCTCGGAGAGCGAGGCGGGGTTCGCCGCGGCGATATGCATCGCCACCTGGCGGCCGAAGGCCTCGTCACCGCCGGTCGTGGCGACCAGCACGCCGATGTTGCCCATGCCCTCGGTCGCGGCGTTGTGGATGTAGGAGGCGACGGAGCCGCCCTCGATCTTCTGCATCCGGCGCAGGGTCATGTTCTCGCCGATCTTGGCGATCTTGTCGGTGATGACCTCGGAGACCTTCTTGCCGCCGACCTCGGCCTCGGCCAGCGCCTCGACGCTGTCCTGGCTCAGGGCGGCCTTGGAGATGTCGGCCACCATCGACTGGAATTCGCCGTTCTTGGCGACGAAGTCGGTCTCGGCGTTGATCTCGACGGCGACGCCGGTGCCACCCTCGACGGCCACGGCGACGAGGCCCTCGGCCGCGGTTCGGCCCGACTTCTTCGCGGCCTTGGCCAGGCCCTTGGTGCGCAGCCAGTCGACGGCGGTGTCCATGTCGCCATCGGCCTCGGTCAGCGCCTTCTTGGCATCCATCATGCCTGCGCCGGTCATTTCGCGCAGTTCTTTCACCTGTGCAGCAGTGATCGCCATGTCGGCTCTCCTCAATCTCGGATCAGTTTCCGGGCGGCTCCCCCCAGGGGTGTGCCGCCCGGTCAATGCAATCGGTCCGTGACAGCGCCGTGACGGCGCCGTGCAGGGATCAGGATTCCGCGGGGGCCTCGGCAGCGGCCTCTTCGGCGGGCGCTTCTTCAAGCGCGCCCAGGTCGACGCCTGCGGCCTCCATCTGGCCGGACATGCCGTCGAGCGCGGCGCGGCTGGCGAGATCGCAGTAGAGCGAGATCGCGCGCGCGGCGTCATCGTTGCCGGGGATGATGTAGTCCACGCCCTCGGGCGAGCAGTTGGTGTCGACCACGGCCACGACCGGGATGCCGAGCTTCTTGGCTTCCGCCACGGCGAGCTGCTCTTTCTTGACGTCGATGACGAAAAGCAGGTCCGGCAGGCCGCCCATTTCGCGGATGCCGCCGAGCGAGAGGGTCAGCTTCTCCTGCTCGCGCTCCATGCCCAGGCGCTCTTTCTTGGTGAGGCCCTCGGCGCCGCCTTCCATCTGCTCGTCGATCGACTTCAGACGGTTGATCGACTGCGAGACGGTCTGCCAGTTGGTCAGCGTGCCGCCGAGCCAGCGGTGGTTCATGTAGAACTGCGCGCATTTCTCGGCCGCCTCGGCGATCGGCGCCTGTGCCTGGCGCTTGGTGCCGACGAAGAGCACCGAGCCGCCCTTGGCGACGGTCTCGCGGATGACGTTCAGCGCCGCGTCCAGCATGGGCACGGTCTGGGTCAGGTCGACGATGTGGATGCTGTTGCGCTCGCCGTAGATGAACTCGCCCATGCGGGGGTTCCAGCGCTGCGTCTGGTGGCCGAAGTGAACGCCAGCTTCGAGCAGCTGACGCATGGAGAACTCGGGAAGAGCCATGCCGTTTTCCTTTCCGGTTTACGCCTTGGCGGGGCAAGAGGGCGCGGATTGCGCCAACCGGTGGACACCTGGGGATGTCTCCCCCAAAGGCCCGACCCCGCCTGCGGGATTGAATGGAGGCGCGCTTACACCGCCCCGCACGGCTTGGCAAGGGGCCGGGGGTGGTGTTTGGTGGGCTTTCGCGGGGTTTTTGCCGAGGGCCTCCGCCTTCGTGCGGACGGATGGGATTTTTCCGCGTCTTGAGCGCGCAAACCGAGAATGATTGACCGCCCAAACAACTTAAAGCAGAATGATGGGCGGGGCGTTGCAATCTGGCAGCAGTTTACCGCGTTTCAATCCTTCCTGGTGTATCGAGTGAAAAAGCCGATCCTTCCGCGCTGCCTCACCAAGGTCCTCGGATGCGGCGGTGCGGCTTTCATCGGGCTCGCGGCCTGCGCGGAAAACCTCGAGACCTATCTCTTCGGGTCTGCCGCGACTTGGATTACCTGTGGTACGATATTAGCTCTGCTGTGGGGCGTGGAGACCTTCTGCAGCGCCCCGGGAGGTGACGATGACCAGCAACCGTGAGGCCTTTTGCCTGATTTGCTACCTGCTCGGGGTGGCAGCTCCCTGGGTGCTGTTGCTCGTCGCGGCCATGCTGAGCCTTCTAACGACCTCGCCCGCGATGGGGGCGACGGCGGCCTATCTTGCGGCTGCGGCACTCGGGTTACTGCTCATGTCCTACATCGTGCAGCGCGCGGCGCATATGTGGAAATCCGCGGACTGATCGCAGCACCGTCTTTTCGGCTGCCTGCAGAGGGGCAAGGGACCACCCGGGCCCCCTGCCCCAAAGGCTCTTACAGGAACACCCGCTCGACGAACCAATAGGCTCCGACGAGGCCGATGGCCGCCGAGGCCGGCACCGCCACGAAGGTCTGGTAGGCGTTCAGCTTGTCGACATTGGTCGCGGCCAGAAGGCACAGGAGCGACAGCGCCGCGAGCGGCACCAGGAAGAGCGGCGCGGAGACCTCGAAGGCGGCCAGCACCTCGGTGTTGTTCAGAAGCACGCTCAGCGCCACGAAGACCAGCGCCAGCACCCCGTAGAAGACCTGCCCGGTGCGGTCGTTGAAATCCAGCGCATCGACGCGCAGCGCCACCCAGACGACCAGGAAGGCCACGGCGATCACCGTGAGCTGGCCCAGTTCCACGCCGATGTTGAAGCCCAGGAGCGCCGGGATGAACTGGCCCGGCGGCAGGCCGAACTCGCCCAGGACGCTGGCGAAGCCCAGCCCATGCAAGAGCCCGAAGATGAAGACCACCAGCGGTCGCCAGCGCGAGAACCCGCGCGAGAAGATGTTCTCGAAGGCGACGAAGACGATGGAGGCCGCGATGATCGGCTCGACGATGCTGCCGGGCACATTGACGATGCCGAGCGCGCCAAGCGCCAGCGTCACCGTATGGGCCAGGGTGAAGGCCGAGACCTGCCAGAGGAGCGGGCCGAACTTCGGCGTCAGGAAGAAGAGGCCCAGGACAAAGAGGATATGGTCGAGGCCCATGGGCAGGATGTGCTCGAAGCCCACGGGGATGTAGCTCAGGAAGGCGCCGAGGCCGCTTTGCGCGCCGCCGCCCGCGAGGGCGATGGGCTCGGAGGGCGTGCCGCCTTCGAGGTAGCCGGTGAAGGGCGCCTCGACGCCCTGCTGGCGCAGGACCAGCATGCCCCAGTCGGCGGGCCAGGTGACCGTGAGGCTCTGGGCGCCTTCCGGCAGGGGCGCGGAGAAGCTCAGCGCGGTGTCGCGGGGCAGCTCGGTGTTGCCGACCGGGCCCGGGGCGACGTCTGTCAGCTCCAGCGGCAGCGCTTCGCCGCCGGCGATGATCTCGATCCGATCCGCGATCTCAGCGGCGCGCGCTTCGATCTCCTCGGTCAGCGCCTGTGGCTCCAGCGCCCGCAGCGCGTCGATCCGGTCGGTCTCGGCCAGGGTGTCGGTGTCGGCCACCCCTTCGAGGTCGGCGCCCGCCAGGATGGCCTCGGCGTTCAGCGTCACCTCGAGGCTCAGGCCCTCGGGAGTGGTGGTCAGATCGCCCACCGCCGGGCGCACCTCATGGGCTCCGGCGAGCCCCGCTGTCAGAAGGAAGAAGAGAAGGCTGAGACACCGAAGCATGACGCAAGAACCTGTTCAAAAAAATTTGCCTGCGCCAAGACTTGGGGCTGGGGCTGCATTGTCAATAGCGCAGGCGGCGTGGGCCCGCCGGAATTGCCCGGAATCGCGCTTGCGGCGCGGCGCGGCTTTGGCCAAAACCCGGGTATGAGCCAGACACCCGACATTCTGTGCATCGGATCGGTCCTCTGGGACGTGATCGGACGGTCGCCCTCGCATATGGAGAAGGGCTCGGACGTGCCGGGCCGGATCATCCGGCTGCCGGGCGGCGTGGCGCTGAACATCGCCATGACGCTGGTGCGCTTCGGCATGCGGCCCGCGCTTCTGAGCGCGGTGGGCCGCGACGCCGAGGGCGAGGACCTGGTGCGCCAATGCGCGGGGCTGGGCCTCGAGACGGCGCATCTTTATCGCTCCGACGACCTGCCGACCGACCGTTACATGGCGGTCGAGGGCGCCAACGGGCTGATCGCCGCCATCGCCGACGCCCATTCGCTGGAGGCGGCCGGGGCGAAGATCCTGCGGCCCCTGCGCGAGGGGCCGCTCGGGGATGGGGATGCGCCCTACTCCGGCCCCGTGGCGCTGGACGGCAACCTGACCAGCACGCTGCTCGAGGAGATCGCGCATGACCCGCTGATGGCGGTGGCCGACCTGCGCATCGCGCCGGCCTCGCCGGGCAAGGCCGAACGGCTCCTGCCCTTCCTGCGCGCGGGCCGGGGCACGCTTTACGTCAACCTCGAAGAGGCGGGCATCCTTTGCCAGACCCGCTTTGCCGAGGCCTCCGAGGCCGCGCGGGCGCTGATCGCGCGCGGCGCGGAACGGGCGCTCGTCACCGATGGCTCGGCGCTGGCCGCCGATGCCGATGCCCACCAGGTCCTGACCCGCGAGCCGCCGCGCGTGCTGGTCACACGGGTGACCGGCGCGGGCGACACCTTCATGGCGGCGCATATCGCGACCGAAGCGGGCGGCGCGGACCGCGAGGCCGCGCTGAGCCGGGCGCTGAACGCCGCCGCGCAATATGTATCCGGAGACACCCCCTCATGAGCCTTGTGCATCTTTCCGCCCCCGTCGCCGCCGCGCTAGAGGCCGGAAAGCCGGTGGTGGCGCTGGAATCGACGATCATCACCCATGGGCTGCCGCGCCCGCAGAACCTCGAGGTGGCGCGCCGGATCGAGAACACCGTGCGCGAGAACGGCGCCGAGCCCGCGACCATCGCGGTCCTCGAAGGCCGTCTCTGCGTCGGCCTCGATGACGCGCAGCTTGAGTGGCTCGCCGATGCCGAACGGGTGGCCAAGCTCAGCCGCGCCGACATGGCGGTCTGCATGGCCGAGGGGCGCACCGGGGCGACCACCGTGGCCGCGACCATGATCGCCGCGCGCATGGCGGGCATCGAGGTCTTTGCCACCGGCGGGATCGGCGGTGTGCACCGCGGCGCCGAGCAAAGCTTCGACGTCTCTGCCGACCTGCAGGAGCTGGCGCGCTCTCCGGTGACCGTGGTGGCCGCCGGGGCCAAGGCGATCCTCGATTTGCCGAAAACGCTCGAGGTGCTGGAAACGCTCGGCGTGCCGGTCATGGCCTACGGGCAGGACATGCTGCCGGCCTTCTGGTCGCGCTCGGCGGGCCTGCGGGCGCCCCTGCGCATGGACAGCCCCGGGGTGATCGCCCGCGCGCACCGGATGCGCCGCGAGATGGCGCTTGATGGCGGGCAGCTCGTGGCCAACCCGATCCCCGAAGACGCCGAGATCCCGCGCGCCGAGATGACGCCGATGATCAGTCGCGCCATGCAGGACGCCGCCGACCACGGCATCACCGGCAAGGAGGTCACGCCCTACCTCCTCCAGCGCATCTACGAGCTGAGCGAAGGCCGCTCGCTCGAGGCGAACGTGGCGCTGGTCCTCAACAACGCCGCCCTCGGGGCCCGGATTGCCGCGGAATTGGTCGCAGAGCGCCCCTGAGGGGCCTTCCGCGCCGGAAAGCCGTTGTAGTTCGCGCGGCGGCGTCTTAGCTCTGTCCCGGGGACAGGGGTAATTTGGGAACATGACCGAGCCTTTTGACACCAAACCGCCGAAGCCGGGACTTCTGTCGCGGCTGCGCGCGTCCTTCCTGACCGGGATCGTGGTCATCGCGCCGGTCGGGCTGACCATCTGGCTGATCTGGACGGTGATCGGCTGGATCGACGCCTTCGTGCTGCCGCTGGTGCCGGCCCGTTTCAATCCCGAGGAATACATCGGCATCAACCTGCGCGGCATCGGGGTCATCTTCCTTCTGCTGTTCACGATCCTCGTGGGCTGGGTCGCCAAGGGGCTGATCGGCCGCTCGCTGATCCGCTGGGGCGAAAGCCTCGTGCTGCGCATGCCGATCGTGCGCTCGGTCTATTCCGGCGTGAAGCAGATCGCCGAGACGGTCTTCGTGCAGTCCGAACGCAGCTTCGAGAAGGCCTGCCTGATCGAATACCCGCGCAAGGGCATCTGGGCGATCGGCTTCATCTCGACCGACACCCGTGGCGAGGTGGCCGACAAGGCGGTGACAAGCGGCGGGCTGGTGTCGGTCTTCGTGCCGACGACGCCGAACCCGACCTCGGGCTTCCTGCTGTTCTTCCCGAAGGAGGACGTGATCGAGCTCGACATGACGCTCGAGGAGGCGGCGAAGCTGGTGATCTCGGCGGGGCTGGTCTATCCGAACTCCAAGGATCCGACGCAGCCGCCGGCCCAGCAGGTCGAGCCGCCCGCCCGCGCGGCGGAGTGACGGGCGGAGGCTGGGGCTCGTAGAGCGCCGATTGGAGGGCTCTGAAGCCTGCTGAGCCAGATGCCCGGAGAGCCCGAGGTTCGCCCTTACAAGCGCAGACCGGACCTCTGACGCGCACCTCTTTTCCCAGACAAACCGAAAAACCCGGCCCCGCGCCCTACCCCTCAGTTGAACATGGCCACCAGGTCCGCGGTCTGCCGCTGGCCCAGGTCGTCGCGGTGCTCGCTCAGGAACCGGTCCGCCGCCGCGCGGCCGGCGTCGCGCAGTTGGCAGATCAGCGTCGGCACCGGCACCATCTTCGTCGCGACCGAGAGATCCGTCATCAGGTCGTCGTCGGCGATCATATGCACCAGCACGTTCTTCATCCGCCCCGGCAACACCGAGCCGTCGGCCAGGAGCCGCTGCACGAATTCCACCGCGCGCAGCTCCTTCAGGAGCGCGGAGTTGAAGCTGATCTCGTTGATCCGGTTGTGAATCTCGGGCGCGGTGGTGGGCAGGGTCTCGCGGATCAGCGGGTTGATGTTCACGATCACCACGTCGTCGGGCAGATCCTTGGCGTAAAGCGGGAAAAGCGCGGGGTTGCCGGAATACCCCCCGTCCCAGCAGTATTCCGGCTTGCCCGAGATCGGGCAGGTCACCTCGACCGCCTGGAAGAGCGTCGGCAGACAGGCCGAGGCGAGGATCGCCTCGCGGGTGATCGCCTCGCCGGTGAAGACCCGGATCTTGCCGTCGCGCACGCTGGTGGCCCCGACAAAGAGGCGCGGCCCCCCTGCCCCGCAGACCCCGCCGAAGTCGAGCTGATCGACCACCGGCGCCAGCGGGTTGCGGTAATATGGCCCCCAGGCATAGGGCGAGATCACCCGGTTCGCGGTGTCGCCGATCGCGTAGCCCGGCGAATATTCCAGCGCCAGCGAGGTGATGCCGGGATGCGGCAGCCAGGCGTTCATCCAGTCCGGCAGGCCCAGCGTCTTGACCTGGGTGACCTCGTTCCAAAGCCAGGCCAGCCGCTCGCGGGCGCCCTCGCGGCCACCGGCCTGCCAGCCGCACTTCAGCGCCGCGCCGTTCAGCGCCCCCGCCGAGGTGCCCGAGATCGCGGCGATCTCGACCTCCTCGTCCTCGAGGATCCGGTCGAGCACGCCCCAGGTGTAAGCGCCATGCGCGCCGCCGCCCTGCAGGGCCAGGTTGATGCGTTTGGTCATGGCGTCGCCCCTTCCTGCCTGCTGGAGCGGGAGCTAATGCCGCAGCGCGGCATTGCAAGCCTCAGCCGAGGGCGTAGCCCGCCCCGCGCACGGTGCGCAGCACGTCCTCGCCGCCGTGCTGGGACAGCGCTTTGCGCAACCGTCCGACATGCACGTCGACAGTGCGTGTGTCGACATAGACGTCGCGCCCCCAGACCCGGTCGAGCAGCTGTTCGCGGCTCCAGACCCGCCCCGGCTTCTCCATGAAGGTCGAGAGCAGCCGGAACTCCGTCGGCCCGAGCTTCAGGGGCTGGCCGTCGCGGGTCACGCGATGGGTCTCGGCGTCGAGCAGGATGTCCTGGTATTCGAGCTGCTGGCCCGCCGCCGCCGGCCGGGTCCGGCGCAGCTGCGCGCGCACCCGGGCCATGAGCTCGATCACCGAATAGGGTTTCACCACGTAGTCGTCGGCGCCGGTCTCGAGGCCGCGCACGCGGTCGACCTCTTCGGAGCGGGCCGAAAGCATGATCACCGGCACGCCCCGCGTCTCGGGGCGGATCTTGATCTGGCGGCAGACCTCGATGCCCGAGAGCTTGGGCAGCATCCAGTCGAGGATCACGATGTCGGGCTGTTCCTCGTCAAAGAGCAGCATCGCCTCCTCGCCGTCCTCGGCCCGGGCCACGCGGAAGCCCTCGGCCTCCAGGTTGTAGCTCAGAACCTCGCGCTGCGCGGCCTCGTCCTCGACCACCAGCACGATCGGTTTCGCCCCGGACATGCCTCGTTACCCTTCCTTGGGATCCAGCGAATAGGTCGCGTCCGACGAGGTCTTGTCGGCTTTCTCGCGCGGCAGGTCGCCGCGTTCGCCGGAAACCACGAAGACCACCTGTTCGCAGATCGAGGTCACGTGGTCGCCCATGCGCTCCACGTTCTTGGCGATGAAATGCAGGTGCATGCAGGCGGTGATGTTGCGCGGGTCCTCGAGCATGAAGGTCAGGATCTCGCGGAAGATGGTGTTGTACATCCGGTCGAGTTCCTCGTCGCGCGCGATCACGTCGCGGGCGAGCTCGGCGTCGCGCTGGATATAGGCGTCGAGCGCGTCCTTCAGCATCAGCTCGACCTCGCGCGCCATGCGCTTCAGCGAGGCGCCGACGCCGGCGACGGGCTGCAGCTGCGCCAGCACCCCGGTGCGCTTGGCCATGTTCTTCGACAGATCGCCGATGCGCTCGAGGTTGGCCGACATCCGCATCACCGAAAGCACCAGCCGCAGGTCCGACGCGGTGGGCGCGCGCAGGGCCAGCACCCGCGCCGCCTCGTCGTTGAGGCTGTCTTCCAGCGCGTCGACCGCCCGGTCGCTGGCGCGCACCTGTTCGGCCAGCTCTTCGTCGCGGGTCGCCAGGCTCTGGGCGGCATCCCGGATCTGGGTCTCCACCAGGCCGCCCATCTTCATGATCTGGGCCTGGATGCCTTCGAGGTCGCGGTCGAAGGCCGAGCTGATGTGGGGCGTCATGTCACTCATGTCTTATCCGATCCGTCCGGTGATGTAGCTTTCGGTCCGGCTGTCCTGGGGGTTGGTGAAGATCTTGTCGGTCTCCCCGTATTCCACGAGATTGCCGAGGTGGAAGAAGGCGGTCTTCTGGCTGACCCGCGCGGCCTGCTGCATGGAGTGGGTGACGATCACCACGGAGTAATCCTGGCGCAGCTCGTCGATCAGCTCCTCGACCTGGCCGGTGGCGATCGGGTCGAGCGCCGAACAGGGCTCGTCCATGAGCAGGATCTCGGGTTCGGTGGCCACCGCGCGGGCGATGCAGAGCCGCTGCTGCTGGCCGCCCGAGAGCCCGGTGCCCGGCGCGTCGAGCCGGTCCTTCACCTCGTCCCAGAGCGCCCCGCGGCGCAGCGCCCGCTCGACGATCTCGTCGAGCTCGGCCTTGTTCTTGGCCAGCCCGTGGATCTTCGGCCCGTAGGCCACATTGTCGTAGATCGACTTCGGGAAGGGGTTCGGCTTCTGGAACACCATGCCGACCTTGGCGCGCAGCTGCACCGGGTCGACCCGCTTGTCGTAGATGTCCTCTCCGTCGATGCGGATCGAGCCTTCGATGCGGGCGATGTCGATGGTGTCGTTCATGCGGTTCAGGCAGCGCAGGAAGGTCGACTTGCCGCAGCCCGACGGGCCGATGAAGGCCGTCACCGTCTTGTCGAGGATGTCGACCGAGACGTCCTTGATGGCGTGGGTGTCGGCGTAATAGACCTGCACGTCCTTCGCGGCGATCTTGACGTCTTTGGCGCTCACTTCTCTCTCCGCTCGGGTTGGATTGTCGTACATGATGATAACTCCTTACCAGCGGCGCTCAAACTTGCGGCGCAGGATGATCGCGATGGCATTCATCGCGAAGAGGAAGACCAGGAGGATGATGATCCCGCCCCAGGCGCGCTCGTAATAGGCCGGATCGGCGCGTTTGGCCCATTCGTAGATCTGCGCCGGCATGGCCGAGTTGGGGTCGAGGAACCCAGAGGCGAGGCCGTCGGGATAATTGGTCGCGATATAGCCCACCATGCCGATCAGCAGGAGCGGCGCGGTCTCGCCCAGGGCCTGCGCGAGGCCGATGATCGTGCCGGTCAGGATGCCGGGCAGCGCCAGCGGCAGCACGTGATGGAAGACCGCCTGGGTCTGCGAGGCGCCCACCCCCAGCGCCGCGGCGCGGATCGAGGGCGGCACCGCCTTCAGCGCCGCGCGGGTCGAGATCACGATGGTCGGCAGGGTCATCAGCGTCAGCGTCAGCCCGCCCACGATGGGCGCCGACTGCGGCAGCTCCACGACCTGGATGAAGACCGCGAGCCCGAGGATGCCGAAGACGATCGAGGGCACCGCCGCGAGGTTCGAGATGTTCACCTCGATCAGGTCGGTGAAGCGGTTTTTCGGCGCGAATTCCTCGAGGTAGATCGAGGCGGCGACGCCGATCGGCAGCGACAGCCCCAGCACCACCAGCATCATGAAGAAGGAGCCCAGCATGGCGACCCCGATGCCGGCCTGTTCGGCGCGGCTTTCCGAGGCGTCGGTGCCGGTGATGAAGTCCCAGTTGAAGGATTTCTGCACCAGCCCCTCGGCGCGCATGGCGTCGATCAGGTCGAGGTGCTCGGGGTCGATGTTGCGGTCGCGCTCGGCGCTGGCGCGGTCGACCCGGCCCTTGAGGTAGCCGTCGGTGCGCGAGCCCGCAAGGATGCGCACCTCGAGCCGCTCTCCGATCAGCTCGGGGTTCTCGATCACCCGGTCGCGCACCTGTGCGGCCGCCGAGGCCGAGATCAGCGGGCCCATGTCGCCGGCGCCGCCGAATCTCTCCTCGAAGCCCAGCTCGCGTGCCTGTTCCCAGACCGCCTCCTGGATCAGCGGCTTGTAGGTGAAGGTCGTGGCCTTGGAGGGATCCTCGCGGTCGAGCTTCTCGGGATCGAGATAGACCGGCACCTCGATGAAGGTCTGCTGGAAGGCCGAGACGCCGTTCCAGAGGATCGAGCCCAGGAGCACCACCAGGAAGAAGACCCCAGTCGCGATGGCGGCGATGCCATAGGCGCGGAAGCGGCCCTCGGCGGCGTTGCGCTTGCGGGTATTGGCATCGGCCGAGATGATCGACCGGCCCTGACCGGAGGCGGCGGCCGGGCTGGCAGAGGCGTTTGCGTCGGTCATTCGTACTGCTCCCGGTACTTGCGGACGATGTAGAGGGCGAAGACGTTGAGCGCGAGCGTCAGCACGAAGAGCGTCATGCCGAGCGCGAAGGCCACCAGCGCCTCGGGCGAGGCGAAATCGGCGTCGCCGGTGAGCTGGCTGACGATCTTGGCGGTCACCGTGGTCATCGCCTCGAAGGGATTGCCCGAGATCCGCGCGGCGGCGCCGGCGCCCAGCACCACGATCATGGTCTCGCCGATGGCGCGCGAGGCGGCCAGCAGCACCGCGCCGACGATGCCCGGAAGCGCGGCGGGCAGGATCACCTGCTTGATGGTCTCGGACTGGGTGGCGCCCAGCCCGTAGGAGCCGTCGCGCAGCGACTGCGGCACGGCGTTGATGATGTCATCGGAGAGCGAGGAGACGAAGGGGATGAGCATGATGCCCATGACCAGCCCCGCGGTCATCACCGCGGTGCCCGCGGGCATGATGCCGATGCCGCCGTCGCCGAAGACCTTCATCAGGAGCGGCCCGACGGTCAGCAGCGCGAAGAGGCCGTAGACGATGGTCGGAATGCCGGCGAGGATCTCGATCGCGGGCTTGGCCACGGCGCGCACCTGCCTGGTGGCGTATTCCGACAGGTAGACCGCCGCGAAAAGCCCGATCGGCACCGCCACCAGCAGCGCGATGAAGGAGATGTAGAGCGTGCCCCAGAGGAGCGGCAGGATGCCCAGCTCCGAGCCGCCGCCGAAGGAGGGCGACCAGGTGGTCGAGAAGAAGAAGTCGCTGGCGGGATAGAGGCGGAAGAACTCGATGGTGTTGAAGACCAGGCTCAGGACGATGCCGATGGTGGTCAGGATCGCGATCGAGGCGGCCAGGATCAGGAGCGCGCGGATGCCCTGCTCCACGGTGTTGCGGGCGCGGAAGTCCTTGCGGGACTCGGCGATGCCGTAGACGAGGCCTGCGAGCGCCAGCGCCAGCACGACCACGGTGCGCAGCGTGCCCGCGGTGGCGCTGAGCGCGCGGTAGTCCTGCGCCGAGATCAGCACCTGGGCGGTCACGTCGGAGCCAAGCGCCACGCCCGCGTCGGCGAGCCGCGCGCGCACGTCCGAGGTCTCGACCCGCATGGTCTCGGCCTCGTCGAAGGTCATGCTGCCTCGCGCCACGGCCACGTCGAGCCCGTTGGCCACCCGGCGCACATCGGCCATCACCAGGCTCGTCGCCCGGTCCGAGCGCGAGGCTTCCTCGGCGATGTCGCTGCGGATTATCTGCTCGACCGCGAAGGGCTGCAGCACCAGCCAGAGCGCCATCATCAGAAGCGCCGGCACGGCGACCTTCATCGCCACGTTGGTCCCGTAATAGGAGGGCAGCGAATGCAGGCGGCGGGCGTCTCCGCCGGCCCCGGCAAGCGCCCGCTGGCGTCCGCCGACATAGCCGATCACGGCCAGCGCCAGAACGATGAGGATCAGCCAGGATGACGGCATGGTCTGTGGCTCCGCTGTCTTGGGCAGTCAAAAAGGGAAGGGGCGGCGATATAGCGGCCGCCCCTTCCCGTCAATCATCGCGGGCCGGTTAGGAGCCGGTGCCCATGACGGTTTCATTCTCGATCTTGGCCTGGGTCTCGGCCAGTTCCGGATCGGGCACCAGGCCGTAGTTGGCCAGCGGGCCGCCGGGGCCGGCGATCTCGTCGGCGACGAAGAAGGAGGCGAATTCCTTCAGGCCGGGGATGACGCCGATGTGGGCCTTCTTGATGTAGAAGAACAGCGGGCGCGAGACCGGGTATTCACCGGCTGCGATCGACTCGGTGGTCGGCTCGACGCCGCCCATGGTGGCGACCTTCAGCTTGTCGGTGTTGTTCTCGTAGAAGGCCAGGCCGAAGACGCCGACACCCTCGGGGTTGCTGTCGATGCGGGCCAGGGTCTCGGTGTAGTCGCCGTCGATGTCGACCGAGGCGCCATCGGTGCGGACCGCCATGCAGGCGTCCTCGGCGTCGTCCTCGGACATGCCGCCGTCGAGCATCGCCTGCATCGCGCCGGTGTCTTCGCAGCCCTGCAGCAGGACCTTCTCTTCGAAGACCTCGCGGGTGCCGTGCTTGGTGCCCGGGATGAAGGCCGCGATGTCGACCGCCGGCAGATCGGCGTTGGCATCGGCCCAGGTGGTGTTCGGGTTCTCGACCAGCTCGCCGTCGACGAGGATCTGCTCGCCGAGCGCGTTGAACCAGTCGGAGGGCTCGAAGGCGGTGAAGGCCGGGCCGTCGATCTGGCTGGCGAAGACGATGCCGTCATAGCCGATGCGGACCTCGATGATCTCCTCGACGCCGTTGGCGGCGCAGGTCTCGACCTCGCCGCTGCGGATGGCGCGCGATGCATTGGCGATGTCGATGGTGTTCTCGCCCACGCCTTCGCAGAAGCGCTTCAGGCCCGCCGAGGACCCGCCCGATTCCACGACCGGGGTCGGGAAGTCGAAGTTCTCGCCGAAGGCTTCGGCGACGATCGAGGCATAGGGCAGAACGGTCGAGGAACCGGCCACCTGGACGTTGTCGCGCGACTGCGCGAAGGCCGGAGCCGCGACGGCCAGCGCCAGTGCGGAGACGGTGAGGGTCTTGGTCATGAATCACTCCATTCGAGTGTGTGTTTTCCTATCGGACGAGCGCTCCCGAGGAAGCGAACTCGGCGCGACGCCTAAAGATCACCGCTGAAGCTTTTGTGACGGGGATGTAACAGTTTCATGACAGCGCCCCGGGGAATCTTCCCGAAATCGCCCCGAGGCATCACGATAAAGCCAGCGCCCTAGCCGGGCCCCTACCCCGGAATACCTTTTTGTCGGCGGGATTGGGCCGCAATCTCGTCCGCAATCGCCCGGAATTCCGCCGCCTTCGCGGGGTAGGATAAAATAATGGTCCGAGATCTGACATATTGGGGCGCAGCCCTGCACAATGGCCCACCGCTGAGTTTCCGGGCCTGGCTGACCGATGCGATCGTCAATCTCGCCGGGCTGATTCTGGCCCTCGGAGGGGCCGCCTTCCTGATGGGCTGGGCCACGGTTTCGGGCGCCTCGGGGCCGGTGCTGATGGCGCTGTCGCTCTATGCCGCGGCGCTGGTGGCGAGCTTCCTGGCCTCGCTGGTCTACAACTCCGGGCCCTGGCACGCGCAGCGCCCGCTCCTGCGGCGGCTCGACCACGCGGCGATCTACATCAAGATCGCGGGCACGGCGACGCCCTTCGCGGTGATCGTCGCCTCGCCCTTCGCGCTGTCGATGATGTCGCTGGTCTGGGTGCTGGCGCTCTACGGCGCCTCGCGCAAGCTGTTCTTCTGGTGGAAGCCCGGGCGCTTCGACCCCTTCGTCTACCTGGGCCTCGCCTGGTTCTCGGCGCTGCCCATGGTGGCGCTGCCGGGGCTGGTGCCGCAGGCGACGATGTGGCTGATGCTCGCGGGCGGGCTGATCTACACCGGCGGGGTCTATTTCTACATGCGCCACGACTGGCCTTATGCGCGGGCGCTCTGGCACATCTGCGTGCTGGCCGCCGCGAGCGCCTTCTACGCCGCGGTGATCCTCGGCGCGCCGGGCCGGCTGTTCTGAGCGGAGACGGCGGGGCCTGCGCCCGCCGGCTTGTCCCTGACCCACCCAAGTCAGAGGACAGACCCGCCGCCCCGGCCAAGTCTCACTTCCCGAAGCGCCGCATCTCCACCGTCACCAAACCCGAGGCATCAGCGCGCACGACCGCCAGGTCGCCGTAGTTCAGAGGCGCGGGCCCGGGCAGCGACAGCGCCTCCCAGATCGGGGCGATATTGCCCTTGTTGCCGACCCAGAGCAGCGCCCGCCCTTCGTTCCCCGGCAGGATGCGCGCGGCGATGCGCGAGTCGGGCACCGTCTCGATCTCGAGGTCCTGCACGGCGGCGACCGGCGCGGCGGTGGCGCGGTTCCGGGCGTAGCTCGTGGAATAGATCCGGTCGATCTGCGCCTCGGCCAGGGCCAGCGCCAGCGCCTCGGCGCGGGCGACGCCGGCCTTGGTCAGCGCGTCGCCGTCCTTCTCGCCGTGGCGCACGACGTAAAGCGTGGTGCCCGGCGCCAGCCGCGCCTGGGGCCCCGGCCCCGCGCAGCCCGCAAGCCAAAACGCGCCGGCGCCCGCCAGGAATATCCGTCGGTCCATCTGGTCATCCTCCCCCGTCCTGTCCCGGCGGAAAGACTGCCCCGCGCGGGAGGCCCTTGGCAATCGCCTAGCGCGGCAGGATGACCTGCACCTCGGTGCCCTTGCCTGGGGTGGAATCGATCCGCACACGGCCGCGGTGGCGGTTCACGATGTGCTTGACGATGGCGAGCCCCAGCCCGGTGCCGCCCTTCTCGCGCGAGCGGTGCGAATCGACGCGGTAGAAGCGTTCGGTCAGCCGCGGCAGATGCACCGGGTCCATGCCCGCGCCGGTGTCGCGCACGATGATGCGCACGCCCTCGTCGCGGACCGGTGCCTCGTAGCCCGGCCGGGTCACCGCGATGGTCACCCGCGCGCCCTTGCCGGCGTATTTCAACGCGTTCTCGGTGAGGTTCACCAGCACCTGCCGCAGCTGGTCGGAATCGCCCCGGACCTCGACGCTTTCGGGCACTTCGGTGACGATCTCGATGCCCGCGTCCTCGGCAATCCGCGAGAGGCCGAGCGCCACGGATTTCACCAGTTTCGCCAGGTCGAGCCGCGCGGTCGGGCGCACCCGCTCCTCGGCCTCGACGCGGCTGAGCGACAGGAGATCCGCGATCAGCCGGTTCATGCGCTCGGCCTCGGCCTCCATGACGCCCAGGAAACGCTCGCGCGCGGCGGGGTCCTCCTTGGCGGGGCCCTTCAGCGTCTCGATGAAGGAAATCAGCGCGGTGAGCGGCGTCTTCAGCTCGTGGCTGACGTTGGCCACGAAGTCGCGGCGCATCTGCATGGCGCGTTCGAGAGAGGTCTCGTCCTCGAAGCTGACCAGCACGCCGGTGCCGGGCACCGCCTTCACGCTGACCCGGAAGGTGGTGTCCTGCTGGCCGTCGTTGGTCAGGTAACGGGCCTCGCGCGGCTGGGCGTCGCGCATCACCGCCTCGACCGCATCCAGCACCACCGGCTGGCGCAGCGCGGTGATGAAATGCCGTCCCACGAGGCCGCGGCCCAGCATCTGCCGGGCCTTGTCGTTGGCCGCCTCGATGCGCTCGTCGCGCCGGATCAGGAGCGCGGCCAGCGGCATCGCCTCGAGGAAGGCCTCGGAGGTCATCCCCGCGCCGCCCGGGCCGCGGCGAGCCCCGCGTCGAAGGCGCCAAGGAGCGCCTCGGGCTCCTCGAGGCCGACGGAGACGCGGAACATCCCCTCGGAGATCCCCAGCGCCGCGCGGCCCTCGGGCGTCAGCGCGCGATGCGAGGAGGAGGCGGGATGCGACAGCGTGGTGCCCACATCCCCCAGCGTCGGCGCGAAGGCCAGCGCCTCCGCGCCCTTGGTGAAGGCATTGGCCGCGGCGCGGCCGCCCTCGATCTCGAAGCTGACCATATTGCAGCCCTGCCCGGCCAGAAGCCCCTGCGCGCGGTTGCGGTCGGGGTGATCGGCACGGGTCGGATAGAGCACCTTGGTGACGCCCTCCTGGCCCGCGAGATGCGCGGCCAGACGCTCGGCGCTATCCTGGGTGCGGGCGAAGCGCAGATCGAAGGTCATCATGCCGCGTTCGGCCAGCCAGCAGTCGAAGGGCGAGGGCGTCATGCCCGTCGTCACGGCGAAATCGCTCATCGCCTTCTGCTGCGCGGGATCCTTGGCGGCGACCCAGCCCAGCGTGACATCGGAATGCCCGGCGAGAAGCTTGGTCACCGAATGGATCACCACGTCGGCGCCGTGCTCGGCGGGCCGGATCGCGGAGGGGGTGGTGAAGGTGTTGTCGACGACCAGCGTGACGCCCCGCGCGCGGCAGAGCTCGGCGATGCCGTCAAGGTCGGCGACCCGCAGCGTCGGGTTCGAGACCACCTCGATCAGCGCCAGCTTGGTCTCGGGACGGAAGGCGGCGGCGAAGGCCTCGGCGTCGGTCGGATCGGCGCGCGAGGTGGCGATGCCGAGGCGCGGCAGATCCTCGGCCAGAAGCCGCAGCGAGCGGCCGTAAAGCTGGTCGCCGCCGACCACGTGGTCGCCCGCCCGCGTCAGACCCAGGAGCGCCGCGGTCACCGCCGCCATGCCCGAGCCCAGCGTCAGCCCCTGCTCCATGCCTTCGCGCCGGGCCACGGCGCGCGCGAGCGAGACGGCGTTGGGATGGCCCTCGCGGGCGTAGGTATAGCCCTGAACCCGGCCCTCGTATTGATCGTCGAGCGAATCCGGCGTCTCGGAGGCATAGACCACCGAGGGCTGGATCGGCGGGACCACCGGGCGCGAGGCGCCTTCCTCGAAACCGTCGGGGCGTTGCAGGGTGCGTTTGGTGCTCATGCACATCTCTCCTCAGGGCGGGCGCCACGCGCGCCGCGGATCATCGTCAAAAACCGTCGGGCGGCCGTCAGGGTGCAGCGCCTAGAGCGCGGTCAGCCCCTCGCGGAACCGCCGGGCGTTCTCCTGGTATTTCCGGGCCGAGAGGCGCAGGCCCTCGATGGCCTCGGCGTCGAGCTCGCGGACCACCTTGCCTGGCATGCCCATGACCAGGCTGCCGTCGGGGATCTCCTTGCCCTCAGTGATCAGCGCGCCCGCGCCGATCAGGCAGTTCTTGCCGATCCTGGCGCCGTTCAGGATCGTCGCGCCCATGCCGATCAGGCTGTTCTCGCCGATCACGCAGCCATGCAGCATGACCTTGTGGCCGATGGTGCAGCCCGCGCCCACCGTCAGCGGAAAGCCCGGGTCGGTGTGGCCCACCACGTTTTCCTGGATGTTGGTGCCATCGCCGATGGTGATCGGCTCGTTGTCGCCGCGCAGCGTCGCGCCGAACCAGACCGAGGCGCCCTGCCCCAGCGTGACCTGGCCGATGACATTGGCGTCCGGCGCCACCCAGGCATCCCCGGCCAGCTTCGGGGAGACCCCGTCGAGTGCGTAAAGCGTCATGGCTGTCCCTCCTCGAATTCCGATTGCAGGTGGCGGACGTGATCGGTCAGCCCGGGCTGCTGGCTGCGCCGCAGCCGCGTGGCGGTGACGATGGACTTGAGCCGCGCCTCGGTCTCGTCGAGGTCCTGGTTGACCAAGACGAAGTCGTAGCCGTCCCAGTGGCTGATCTCGTCCCAGCTTTTCTGCATCCGCTTGGCGATCACCTCGGGGCCATCCTGGCCGCGCCCCTCGAGCCGGCGCTTCAGCTCGGCGATCGAGGGCGGCAGCAGGAAGATCGACAGCGTGTGCATGCCGAGCGAGGAGTTGCGGATCTGCTGCGCGCCCTGCCAGTCGATGTCGAAGAGCACGTCGTGCCCGGCCTCGATGGCCTCGGCCACCGGCCCGCGCGGCGAGCCGTAGAAATTGCCAAAGACATGGGCGTGTTCCAGCATCTCGCCCTCGGCCACGAGCCGCTTGAACTCGGTCTCCGAGGTGAAGCGGTAATCCGTGCCGTCGACCTCGCCGGGACGCGGGGCGCGGGTGGTGGCCGAGACCGAGAAGACGATGCTCTTGTCCCAGGCCCGGAGCCGCCGCGCCAGGGTGGATTTGCCCGCGCCCGAAGGCGAGGAAAGGATGATCAGAAGCCCGCGCCGGGATGCCTCCATGCCGCTCACTCCACGTTCTGTATCTGTTCGCGCATCTGCTCGATGAGCGTCTTCAGCTCGAGCCCGACCTCGGTCAGCGGCGCCGAGCCAGCCTTCGAGCAAAGCGTGTTCGCCTCGCGGTTGAACTCCTGCATCAGGAAGTCGAGCTTGCGCCCGACCGCGCCTTCCGCCGCGAGCATGCCGCGCGCCGCGGCGATATGGGCGCGCAGCCGGTCGATCTCTTCGGTGACGTCGGATTTCACCGCGATCAGCGCCAGCTCCTGGGCGATGCGGGCGGGGTCGAGCCCCTCGGTGTTGTCCATGACGCGCGCGAGCTGCGCCTTCAGCCGCTCGGCCTGTTCGGGCCGGCGCGCCTCGGCACGGGCCTCGGCGGTGTCGATCAGCGTGGCCATCCGGTCGAGCTGGCCTTTCAGGATCTCGCTCAGCGCCGCGCCCTCTTCGGCGCGGGCGGCGATGAAGGCTTCGAGCAGGGCGTCGAACTCGTAGACCAGCTGGCCGCGCAGCACCTCGGGGTCGTGGCGGGTCTGGACCTCTTCCATGACACCGCGAAGGCCCAGCACCTCGGCGGCGCTGGCGGGCGTGAGGCTCAGCCCCTCGGTCCGGGCGGCGGCCTCGACGCGCGTGAGCGCCGCCAGCACGTCCGAGAGCGCCGCGTCGTTGACCGACTGCCGCGCCGTCGCGGTGCCCGGGGCGAGCTTCAGCGAGACCGAGACCGAGCCGCGGGCCAGCCGCGCCTGGGCGCGGGCGCGCAGCGCGGGCTCCAGCCCCTCGATCCAGTCGGGCACGCGCAGGCGCAGGTCGAGCCCCTTGCCGTTCACGCCGCGGATGTCCCAGGCCCAGGACAGCCCCTCGGTCGCCCCCTCCGCCGAGGCAAATCCGGTCATCGAATGCCGCATGTGGCGCGACCCTCCCGCACGTCGTCTCGCTCCCGGGTTACGTGAGCCCGGGGGGCAAGGCAAGCGCGGGCCGCTGTTAACCAGCGGTAACGAAACTTGCGGCAATTTCAGGAAAATCCGCCTAGTTAAGGCTTTGGTAACGACGTTGACACAGGATCCTCCAAGGGGCTGGCGGTGCCGTTGCGAGTGAGGACCTGCGCATGACCCGCCCGACCCGGACCGAGACTGGAGTGATTTCCATGCTGACCCACAGCCAGGCGCTGCAGCGCGCGCCGCTGGCGATCATCGACGCCTATTGGCACGGCCTGGCCGAGGTCTCGGGCGAGGTGCCGGCGCGGGCGCAGATCGACCCAAGGGCGATCGAGGATGCGCTCGACAACGCCTTCCTGCTGCACCACCTGCCCGAGGGCGTGACCCGGGTGCGGGTGGCGGGGCTGCATCTCAACGACCTTGCGGGCAAAGAGGTCGCGGGCCGGCCTCTGGGGGGTCTCTTCCACCCCAAGGCGCGCGAGGAGCTGGCGCGCGGGCTCGCGGCGGTCTTCTCCGGGCCCGCCGCGCTGAGCCTCCGGCTGAGCGCGCCCGAGGGCTTCGGCCAGGACGCGCTTTTGGGAGAGATGACGGTGCTGCCGCTCCGCGGGGAGCGCGGGCAGGCCGATCGGGCCATCGGCGGGGTGGTGACCTCGGGGCCGATCGGCCAGACGCCGCGCCGCTTCGCGATCGAGGAGATGGAGATCACCCCCATCGAGGGGCTCGCCCCCCTGCCCGCCCCCGGCCAGGGTTTCGCCGAACCCGCCGCGGCCTGGGAGCCCGCGCCGCTTTCGGGCCAGCATCTGCGGTTGGTGATTTCCAACGACTGAGGGGCTGGGTTGCGTGGGGTCCTGAGCGGGCGGATGCGGATTTGAGCGTTTGAAGACGCGACGAAAAACGCGCCCCGGTTTGATCCCGGGGCGCGTTTTTTTCTTAGAAAATGCAGTCAGGTATGGCTCGGGGCGCCCATGGCGTGCCTCTCGCTATAGAAACCGTCACCACCCGGCGCTCCGGCGGTCCGTCCAAGGGTCGCGACGGCCCGCCCCGAGGGTCGCCACCCTCACTCCGCCGCGGTCGTCAGACCGCCCGGCGGTGCGGCGAGGACCGAGGCATAGGCCGCCTGCCCGCCCGCATAGGCCATGGTTGCCGCCAGCATGCCCGCCTTCGAGCCGCAGTCGTAGCGCACACCCGAGAAGCGGAAGCCGCAAAGGCCCACCGTCTCAACGCCCGCGGCGATGGCATCGGTGAGCTGGATCTCTCCGCCCGCGCCCGGGGGCAGCCCGTCCAGGGCCTCGAAGATGCTCGCGTCGAGCAGGTAGCGCCCGACCACCGCCTGGCGCGAGGGCGCCGCCTCGGGCGCGGGCTTCTCGACCATGCCGCGCGCGAGGATCAGCCCGCCCTCGCGGCCCGTCGCATCGAGCACACCGTAGGACGAGACCTCCTCGGCACCCACCTGCATGGTGGCGACCATATGGCCCGCCCGCGCGGGGTCATAGGCCTCGATCATCTCCTTCAGGCAGCCCTCGCCGCCCAGGATCAGGTCGTCGGGCAGCACCACCGCCACCGGCCCCGGCAGCACCTCGTTGCGGGCGCAAAGCACCGCGTGCCCCAGGCCCAGCGGCTCGGGCTGCATGACGAAACGCACCTGCATCGCGTCCTCGTCGACGGCATTGTCGTGCAGCATCTCCGCCAGCCGCGCCTTGCCGCGCTCGCGCAGGGTGGCCTCGAGCTCGGCGTCGGCGCGCACGTAGCGCTCGATCGCTTCCTTCGAGGGGTGGCTGACGAAGATCATCCGCTCGATCCCGGCCTCGCGGGCCTCGTCGATGGCGAACTGGATCAGCGGCGTATCGAGAACCGGCAAGAGCTCCTTCGGCGTCGCCTTGGTGGCGGGAAGAAAGCGGGTTCCGAGCCCCGCCACGGGGAAGATCGCGGTTCTGACCCGGCGGTCTCTGGCGGTTGGCGTGCGGTCCATGTTCAATGCTCCTTGCGGGTCTGCGGTCGGGCGGCGCCCGGCCTTCTGAGAAAAAGGGTATGGATGCCTCAGCTTAAGTCAAAAGCGCCGCGCCCCGTTCCCTCGGGCGCCCGGCGGGCCCGGGATGACATCGGCTAACCCCTTGATTTTGCGCCATCGGCCCCGGGTCCATTCGGGCCGAGACCTGCCGCATTTCGCGCCGTTTCGCTGCAATGCGGCGGCTCCCCCCTGGAAATCGGCAGCCCGCCGCTGAATTCCTGTGCGTGGCCGCGAAAAATTGCCTAAAGAAGGGGCAGAGCGGCGCCTGGGCCCCTGCCCGGCCCGGATCGGGGCCCGCGGTCTGGACGATTCCGCCGCACCCCCTAGCCTTTTTCCTAGGCGCGGCCCTTCGCGGCCCGCAGGATCAACGCAAACAACCAGAGGCCCCAGGCCCCGAGCATGGACGGACAGACCCTGACCCTTCGCAGCGACACAGACGGACGCATCCGCAGATCGGCCCGCCCCTACGACCGGATCACGGTGATCGGCATGGGGGCCTGGGGCACCGCCCTGGCCGCCGTCGCCGCCTCCGCCGGCCGCGAGGTGCGGCTTTGGGGCCGGCGCGCGGATCTTGCCCGCGACATCAACGAGACCCGGGTGAACACGCGCCACCTGCCGGACGCGCATCTGCCCGAGGGCATCTTGGCCCTGACCGACCTGCCCGCCGCGCTCGAGCACAGCGAGGCGGTCCTGCTGGTCACCCCCTCGCGCACGCTGCGCAGGGTCTGCGCCGAGCTGCGCCCCTATCTGCCCCAGGGCGTGCCGCTGGTGCTGTGTTGCAAGGGCATCGAACAGGGCACCGGCTATCTTCTCAGCCACCTGGTCGAGGAGGAGCTGCCGGGCCATCCGGTCGGCGCGCTGTCGGGCCCGACCTTCGCCAAGGAGACGGTGCTGGGCCATCCGACCGCCGCGACCATCGCCTTCGAGTTCCGCTACACCGACCGACTCCGCCCCGAGGACAGCCCCGCCGCGCGGCTCTCGGTCTCGATGTCCTCCTCGGCCTTCCGGCCCTATATCTCGGACGACCTCGTCGGGGTGGAGATCGGCGGCGCGGTGAAAAACGTGATCGCCATCGCCTGCGGGATGATGACCGGCGCGGGCTTCGCCGAGAACACCCGCGCGGCTCTGATCGCCCGCGGCATGGACGAGATGAAGTTCCTCGCCGAGGCGCTGGGCGGCCGGCGCGAGACGATCACCGGGCTCTCGGGCGCGGGCGACCTGACGCTGACCTGCTCCTCGACCACCTCGCGCAACATGTCGCTGGGCGTGCAGCTCGGCCAGGGCAAGGCCCGCTCGGAGTGTTTCGACGGCAAGAAGGTCGTGGTCGAGGGCGAGGTCAACGCCATCTCGGTCGTCGACCTGGCGCGGCGGATCGGGGTGCATATGCCGATCTGCGAGACGGTGCACGCGATCCTGCACGAAGGCGCGGCGCTCGACGAGAGCTTCACCGACCTCTGGGCCCGGCCGCTCGAATCCGAGCCGCGGGCGCTCTCGATCGAACTGGTCCACCCCAAGGCAAGAAGGGATCCCGCCCAATGAGCCAGAGGCCCGCGATCACCACCCCGCTCGACGCGCGCCGCTTCGTGCTGGCGACCGATCTCGACGGCACCTTCCTGGGCGGCAGCCAAGCCGACCGGCGCCGGCTCTACGACTGGATCGAGGCCCACCGCGAGACCATCGGCCTGGTCTTCGTCACCGGCCGCGACCCGGGGTTCATCGTCGAGCTTTGCGACGGCGGCGTGCCCTGGCCGGAATACGTCATCGGCGACGTTGGCACGACCATCGCGAAGGTCGAGGGCCGCGAGATCACCCCGATCCCCGAGCTCGAGACCGAGATCACCGCCGCCTGGGGCGACGCCGGCGAGCGGGTGCGCGCCACGCTCGACGGCCACCCGGGGCTGAGGCTGCAGCCCACGGGCTTCCGCCACCGGGTCAGCTACGACCTCGACCCCGAGACCTTCGATGACAGCGCCAAGGCACGCATCGAGGCGCTGGGCCTCGACTGGCTGATCTCGGACAACCGCTATTTCGACGTGCTGCCCGCCGGGGTTTCGAAAGGCCCCTCGCTCCAACGCTTCGCCAGCGCCATGGCGCTGGACGCGGCCCGGGTCTTGGCGGCGGGCGACACGCTCAACGATGCCTCGATGCTGGAATGCGGCCTGCCCGCCGTGGCCGTCGGCGGGTCCGAGGCGGCGCTGCTCGAACGGGTGGCGCATCTGCCGCATGTGCACAAGGCCGAAGCCGTGGGCGCGGGCGGCATCCTCGAAGCCGTCGCCGCGCTGGAACTTCATCCTGTCCCGGAGGGCGTCTGAATGGGAAGCGATCTGGTCATCGTCTATCACCGCCAACCCTACGAGGAGGTGGTCGAGAACGGCAAAACCGTCTTCAAGGAGAACAAGAGCCCCAACGGCATCGTGCCGACGCTGAAAAGCTTCTTCGGCCGCGTCGAGAACGCCGCCTGGGTGGCCTGGAAAGAGGCCGAGAACGTCACCGACCCGGGCTTCGAGCGGGTCGTCCAGATCGAGGACAGCTTCGGCAAATACACCGTCTCGCGGCTGCCGCTGACCGCCTCGGATGTGTCGAGCTTCTACCATGTCACCTCGAAAGAGGCCTTCTGGCCGATCCTGCACGGCTTCAAGGAAAAGTATAACTACGACCCGGTGGACTGGGGCACCTTCCGCAAGGTGAACCAGGCCTTCGCCGAGGCCGCCGCCGCCGAGGCCGCGAAAAACGCCGCGATCTGGGTGCATGACTACAACCTCTGGCTGGTGCCGGGTTACCTGCGCAAGATGCGCCCCGACCTGCGCATCTCCTTCTTCCACCACACGCCCTTCCCGGCGGCGGACATCTTCAACGTGCTGCCCTGGCGCGGCGAGATCATCGACTCGCTCCTGGCCTGCGACGTGGTGGGCTTCCACATCCCGCGCTACGCCTCGAACTTCGTCTCGGTGGTGCGCTCGCTGCGCGACGTGGGCGAGGTGCCGCGGGTGAAGGTCTCGGAGGATTTCATCTCCGAGGGCTCGGCGCTCTCGGACCGCACCCAGCCGGTGCAGATCCAGACCGAGGACCGCGCGGTCAAGCTCGGCGTCACGCCGGTCGGCGTCGATACCGATTACATCGCGAGGGTCACCAAGTCCGACGAGACCAAGGCCCGCGCCAAGGCCATCAAGGAGGAGCTGGGCGGCGACCGGCTGATCCTGTCTGTCGGGCGCACCGATTACACCAAGGGCGGGGCCGAGCAGCTCCTGACCTACGAGCGGCTCCTGGAGAAACACGAGCACCTGCGCGGCACCACGCGGCTTCTGCATGTCTCGGTTTCGGCCAACCGCAACATGAAAGTCTATGCCGACATCCAGCAGGAGATCGAACAGATCGCGGGCCGCATCAACGGGCGTTTCGGCACCTTCACCTCGACGCCGGTGGCGCTGATCTCGCGCGCCATCCCCTTCGAGGAGCTGGTCGCCTATTACCGCGCCGCGGACGTGGCCTGGATCACGCCCCTGGCCGACGGGATGAACCTGGTCTGCAAGGAGTTCGCCGCCGCCCGCGACGACGAGGACGGGGTGCTGGTGCTGTCGGAGTTTGCCGGCGCCGCGATCGAGCTGGGCTCGGCGATCCTGACCAATCCCTACAGCAACAAGAACATGGACCACGCCATCGAGACGGCGCTGAACATGAGCGCCGAGAACCGCAAGAGCCGCATGACCGAGGCGCGCCGCAAGGTCTGGACCTACAACACCGCGCGCTGGGCGCAGGATCAGCTCGCGCTGCTCTCGCCCGAGGATTTCGCGGCGGAGGGCTGAGCCGCCGCGAGGGGCCATGGGCAATGTCGCGCGCTATCCCTGGTTTCGCGCCGCCCAGAACCTGCTGTTCTGGCAGGCGACCTGGTTTCTGTATTTTCAGGAGGCGCTGACCCCGGCGCAGGCGATCCTGCTTTACGCGGTCTATGACCTCTCGAGCACGCTGGTCGAAGTGCCCTCGGGCGCGATGTCCGACCGGCTCGGGCGCCGGGTGACGCTGATCGCCTCGGCGCTTGCGCTGGTGGCGGGCTCGGTGCTCCTGGCGCTTGGCGGGGCCTTCTGGGTCTTCGCGCTGGGCCAGGCGCTTCTGGGCGCGGGCATGGCCTTCACCTCGGGCACCGACAGCGCCTTCCTTTACGAAAGCCTCGCCGAGACCGGCGAGACCGAGCGCATCGAGGCCGAGGAGCTGCGCGCCTGGCGCTTCTCCTTCGCCGCCCTCCTGGTCGCGGCGCCCCTGGGCGGGGCCGCGGCGCTCTGGAGCCTGCCCCTGCCGTTCTGGCTCTCTGCGCTCTCCTCCGCGGTGGCGCTGGGACTGGCGCTGTCTTTCACCGAGCCGCAGCGCATCCGCAGCTCGGGCGAGGTGCAGCTCTCGCAGCTGGGCGCCCTGGGTCAGGCGCTGCGCGACCGGGTGCTGCTTTGGCTCTTTGGGCTGGCGGTGCTGATGTATGGCTTCAGCCACCTGCCCTTCATCTTCGGCCAGCCCTTCATCCTCGAGGCGCTGGAGCCCTTGGGTCTCGCCGCCGATGCGCCGCTGGTCTCGGGCGGGATCACGGCGGTGATGATGGCGGTCTCGCTTCTGGCCTCGCTGGCGGCACCGGGGCTGCGGGCGCGGATCGGGCTCGGGCCCATGCTGGTCCTGGCCTTCGCGATGCAGGTGGCGCTGGTAGCGGTGCTGGCGCTCAGCGCCTCGGCGCTGGCGATCCTGGCGCTGGCCCTGCGGATGGTGCCCGATGCCTTCTCGCGGCCTTTCCTCCTGGCGGCGATCCAGCCGCGGCTCAAGGGCGAGGCGCGGGCGACCTACCTGTCGATCCAGGCGCTGGTCGGGCGGCTGATCTTCGCGGCCTCGCTCTGGGTGGCCTCCTTCGGGACCGGCGGGGTCGACCGGATGAGCCAGTCGGAAATCTCCGCGATCCTGGGGGTTTACGCGGGCGTGGGCCTGGCCTGCCTGCTGGCGCTGGGCGTGACGGTCCGGGTGATGCGCGGGGCGGCCCCGAAGCCGCGGTGAGCCGCGGGGCGGTCGCACACGGCCATGCGCCTCGCGCCGCGGTTCAGGTCACTCAACGCTGTTTGAAGTGAGAAACGGCGGCGCATTGTTGCGCCGCCAGATGCCCAGCCGGGCGCGGCACGACTGCCCCAGCCCGCCGGAAAGCCCCCCGGGCGAGGCCCAGAAGGCCCCGCCCGGCGGTGGTCTCGATCAGCTCGCCTCGGCGGCGCGGGTCTCGCGGTGGGCGGTCAGCTCCTCGGCGACGAGGAAGGCCAGCTCCAGCGATTGCGTCGCGTTGAGGCGCGGGTCGCAGGCGGTGTGGTAGCGGTCCGAGAGGTTCTCGTCGGAGATCGCATGCACCCCGCCGGTGCATTCGGTCACGTCCTGGCCGGTCATCTCGAAATGCACGCCGCCGGGGATCGACCCCTCGGCCTTGTGCACCGCGAAGAAGTCGCGGACCTCGCGCAGCACCGCGTCGAAGGGCCGGGTCTTGTAGCCCGAGGGCGACTTGATGGTATTGCCATGCATCGGGTCGCAGACCCAGGTCACCTTGGCGCCTTCCTCGCGCACCGCCTGGACGAGCGGCGGCAGCTTCTCGCCCACCTTGCCCGCGCCGAAGCGCGCGATGAGGGTCAGCTTGCCCTCCTCGTTCTCGGGGTTGAGCTTGCGCATCAGCACCTTGAGGTCCTCGGGGTCGGTGGTCGGCCCGCACTTCAGCCCGATCGGGTTCAAGACGCCGCGGGCGAACTCCACATGCGCGCCGTCCGGCTGCCGCGTGCGGTCGCCGATCCAGATCATGTGGCCCGAGCCCGCGAGCCATTTGCCCGAGGTGGAATCAAGACGGCAGAGCGCCTCTTCGTATTCCAGCAGGAGCGACTCGTGGCTGGTGTAGAAGTCCACGGTCTTGAGGTTGTGGTTGCTCTCGCTTTCGAGGCCCGCCGCCTTCATGAAGTCCAGCGTGTCCGAGATGCGGTTGGCCATGTCGCGGTAGCGCGCGGCCTTCTCGCTCTCGATGAAGCCGAGCGTCCACTGGTGCACCTGGTGGATGTCCGCGTAACCGCCCGTCGAGAAGGCGCGCAGCAGGTTCAGCGTCGCCGCCGCCTGGGTGTAGCCCTGCAGCATCTTCTGCGGATTGGGCGTCCGCGCCTCGGGCGTGAAGGCCAGGTCGTTGATGATGTCGCCGCGGTAGGAGGGCAGCTCCTGCCCGTCCACCGTCTCGGTCGGGGCCGAGCGGGGCTTGGCGAACTGGCCCGCCATCCGGCCGACCTTCACCACCGGCACCTTGGCGCCATAGGTCAGCACCATGGCCATCTGCAGCATCACCTTGAAGGTGTCGCGGATCGCATCGGCCGAGAACTGGTCGAAGGCCTCGGCGCAGTCGCCGCCCTGCAACAGGAAGGCCTCGCCCCGGCCGGCCGCACCGAGCTGGCGCTTCAGCGCGCGGCTCTCGCCCGCAAAGACCAGCGGCGGATACTTCGAAAGCTGCGCCTCGACGGCGCTCAGTTCTGCCGCGTCGGTATAATCCGGCATTTGCACCCGAGGCTTCTGCCGCCACGTGTTTTTCTGCCAATCACTCATCGCATCTCTCCAGTCTGCCGCGCTTGCCCGCGCGTCGGGGTCCGGGTGTAGCCCATCGCAGGGCCCGGCGCCATAACCCATTTCCCCGATTTTTCCCCCGTCGCTTGACGCCGGTGCTCGGTTCGGGACTCTGGGCGGATCGGGCGGATTTGAGTCGCGCGAGGGAGGATCCGATGACGCAGGATGCAGCGGTCACCGCCGGCGCAGGAGAGGCGCGGCGCAAGCATTTCGTCTTTGTGCTTCTGCCCAATTTCACGCTGATCTCCTTTGCCGCCGCGCTCGAGACGCTGCGGCTGGCCAACCGCATGGCCGGAGAGACGCTTTATAGCTGGGCGATCCTCGGCGAGGGCGGCGGCAAGATCACCTGTTCGGCCGGCACCACCTTCGAGCTCGACGGCGACCTGGGCCAGCTCGGCCGCGACGACACCGTGGTGGTCTGCGGCGGGCTCGACATCCAGGCGGGCACCACCAAGCCGCTGTTGAACTGGCTGCGCCGCGAGGCCCGGAACGGCCACCGCATCGGCGGGCTCTGCACCGCGGCGCATGTGCTGGCGCGCGCGGGGCTGCTCGACGGCAAGCGCGCGACGATCCACTGGGAGAACCAGGACAGTTTCGCCGAGGAGTTCGACGAGGTGACGCTGACCAAGGCGGTCTTCGCGGTCGACGGCAACCGCTTCACCACCGCCGGGGGCACCGCCTCGCTCGACCTGATGCTGAAGCTCCTGGCCGACGACTACGGCGAGGGGCTGGCCAATGCGGTGGCCGACCAGCTGATCTACTCGGCGATCCGCACCGACCAGGACGTGCAGCGGCTCTCGGTGCCGACCCGGATCGGCGTGCGCCACCCCAAGCTCGCCGAGGTCATCCGCATGATGGAGGCCAACATCGAGGAGCCGATCAGCCCGGCGGCGCTGGCGCGCGACGTGGGCATGTCGACCCGGCAGCTCGAACGGCTGTTCCGCCGCTACCTCAACCGCAGCCCGAAGCGCTATTACATGGAGCTGCGGCTGCAGAAGGCGCGGAACCTCCTGATGCAGACCGACATGACGGTGATCAACGTCGCCCTGGCCTGCGGCTTCACCTCGCCGTCGCATTTCTCCAAGTGCTACCGCTCGCATTACCGCACCACGCCTTACCGCGAGCGCGGCAGCCACGCCGAGGCGCGGGCGAAGTAGCGGGGGCGCTGGGTTGATCCGGGGGTGAGCGCGCTATTGCAACTGTCGTCACCGATGAGGCCGTGGGCGTCCCTCCGCGCCGCGCGAATTGAGCCTGAAAACCCGCCTGAGACGGGCCAAACGCCCCCGCGCAGAGGCCGGAGACCCACCGCATTCGGGCCACCAACCGCCCCGCGCCCGACGCGCCAGCGGACCCGCGAGGCGTCGAAGCCCCGCCCTGCCCCGGCACGCCTCAAGCCCCCTGCCCGGCCCGCCGCAGCGCCGCTTGCGTCACCGCAATGTCACCCTTTCCTTTTCCAAAACCCGCGCCTAACCTCGCCCCAGGACTGAGATCCGAACACAGGGAGACCATTATGAAAAAACTGCTTATGGCGACCGCCGCCTCCGCTCTGACCGCGGGGGCCGCCTTCGCCGAAAGCCACGCGAGCGACGTGCGCCTCGGCATCCTGCTCAGCTTCACCGGCCCGATCGAAAGCCTGACGCCCGCCATGGGCTCCGGTGCGGAACTGGCCGTGGGTGAAGTGACCGGCAACGAGAACTTCCTGGGCGGCGCCTCGGTGACCCCGGTGCGCGGCGATGCGACCTGCGTCGACGCGGCAGCGGCCACCGCCGCGGCCGAGCGCATGATCACCTCGGAAGGTGTCATGGGCATCATGGGCGCCGACTGCTCGGGCGTGACCACCGCCGTTCTGGCCAATGTGGCCGTGCCGAACGGCGTGGTGATGATCTCGCCCGCCGCGACCTCGCCGGCGCTGTCCTCGGCCGAGGACAACGGGTTGTTCTTCCGCACCGCGCCCTCCGACGCGCGCCAGGGCCAGGTTCTGGCCAATGTGCTGAACGAAAAGGGCATCTCCTCGGTCGCCGTGACCTATACCAACAACGACTACGGCAAGGGCTTCGCCGATGCCTTCTCGGCCGCCTTCGAGGAGACCGGCGGCGAGGTGACCCTGGTCGCCGCGCATGAGGACGGCAAGGCCGACTACTCGGCCGAGGTCGGCGCGCTTGCCTCCGCGGGCGGCGATGCGCTGGTCGTGCTGGGCTACGTCGACCAGGGTGGCGCGGGCGTCATCCAGGGCGCGCTCGACACCGGTGCCTTCGACACCTTCGCCTTCGGCGACGGGATGATCGGCGACGCGCTGACCGATGCCTTCGGCAGCGACATCGACGGCTCCTTCGGCACCGCGCCGGGCAGCGAGAACGAGGGCGGCGCCCTCTTCGCCGAGATGGCCGCCGAAGCCGGCATCGACGGCACCTCGGTCTACGCGGGCGAGAGCTATGACGCGGCGGCGCTGATCCTGCTGGCCATGGCGGCCTCGGGCTCGACCGACTCGACCGAATATTCGGGCGCGATCATGGACATCGCCAACGCCCCCGGCGAGCCGATCCTGCCGGGCGAGCTGCAGAAGGCCCTCCAGATCATCGCCGACGGCGGTGAGATCGACTACCAGGGCGCCTCGGGCGTCGAGCTGGTGGGCTCGGGCGAAGCGGCCGGCTCCTATGCCGAATACACCGTCGAAGGCGGCGAGCTGAAGGTGGTCGGCTACCGCTGATCGTGGTGTTGCGCTAACAGGCGGCCCGGGGGTTCCATCCCGGGCCGTTTTCGTTAAAAGGCCGGATCAGCCGGCCAAAGAAGCCGGCGCATCGAAGGGATATTCCAGTGATCCGGGTCGAGAACCTCCACCGCCATTTCGGCGGATTCCGGGCCGTCGACGGCGCCTCTCTCGAGATCGCCACGGGGTCGATCACCGGCCTCGTCGGGCCGAACGGGGCCGGCAAGTCGACGCTGTTCAACGTCATCGCGGGCGCGCTGCCGCCGACCAGCGGGTCGGTCTTCATGGACGGTGAGGACATCACCGGGCTGGCGCCGCACGAGCTGTTCCACAAGGGCCTCTTGCGCACCTTCCAGATCGCGCATGAGTTCTCCTCCATGTCGTGCCGCGAGAACCTGATGATGGTGCCCGGCGCGCAATCGGGCGAGACGCTCTGGAACGCCTGGTTCGGGCGCGGGCGCATCGCCCAGGAAGAGGCCGCGCTTCTGAAGAAGGCCGACGAGGTCCTCGACTTCCTGACCATCAGCCATCTCAAGGACGAGAAGGCCGGCAACCTCTCGGGCGGGCAGAAGAAGCTGCTCGAGCTGGGCCGCACCATGATGGTCGACGCCAAGGTGGTCTTCCTCGACGAGGTCGGCGCCGGGGTGAACCGCACGCTGCTCAACACCATCGGCGACGCGATCAAGCGGCTGAACGAGGAGCGCGGCTATACCTTCTGCATGATCGAACACGACATGGATTTCATCGGCCGTCTTTGCGACCCGGTGATCGTCATGGCCGAGGGCAAGGTCCTGGCCCGCGGCACCATCGCCGAGATCAAGGCCAACGACGAGGTGATCGAGGCCTATCTCGGCACCGGGCTCAAGAACAAGGAGACCGCGGGATGAGCGACAGCGCCTATTCCGGCCGCGGCAACAAGGACCGCTCGATCGGGCGCGAACCCGCGGCGCGCTCGGGCGACCCGGTGCCCGCCGGCGGCAAGGCCCGCCCCGCCCCCGAGGGCCCCTTCCTGATCGGCGAGGCGATGACCGGCGGCTACGGCCGCGGCGCCGACATCCTGCATTCCTGCACCATCGCCGTGGAGCGCGGCGAGATCGCGGTGATCGTCGGCCCCAACGGCGCCGGCAAATCGACCGCGATGAAGGCCGTCTTCGGCATGCTGAACCTGCGCGAGGGCGCGGTGCGGCTCGACGGCGAGGAGATCACCCAGCTCAGCCCCCAGGACCGGGTGCTGAAGGGCATGGGCTTCGTGCCCCAAACCTCGAACATCTTCACCTCGATGACGGTGGAAGAGAACCTCGAGATGGGCGCCTTCATCCGCACCGACGACTTCTCGGACACCATGGCGCAGGTCTACGACCTCTTCCCGATCCTGAAGGAAAAGCGCCGCCAGGCGGCGGGGGAGCTCTCGGGCGGCCAGCGCCAGCAGGTGGCCGTGGGCCGGGCGCTGATGACCAAGCCCAAGGTGCTGATGCTCGACGAGCCCACCGCCGGCGTCTCGCCGATCGTCATGGACGAGCTTTTCGACCGGATCATCGAGGTCGCCCGCACCGGCATCCCGATCCTCATGGTCGAACAGAACGCCCGCCAGGCGCTGGCCATCGCCGACAAGGGCTACGTGCTGGTCCAGGGCCGCAACGCCCATACCGGCACCGGCCGCGAGCTTCTCGAAGACCCGGAGGTGCGCGCCTCCTTCCTGGGTGGATGAGGCAGGGCATGGCACGCGGCATGACATATCACGACACAACGACGGGAGGCCCGGCGCGCATGGCGCCCGGAGCGGCCCGCACGGGGGGCTTTTGCTGATGGATCTTCTGAACGCCTTCGTGGCGCTTTCGAACTTCGTGCTGATCCCGGCCATCGCCTACGGCAGCCAGCTGGCCATCGGGGCGCTGGGGGTCACCATGGTCTACGGCATCCTGCGGTTTTCCAACTTCGCCCATGGCGACACCATGGCCTTCGGCACCATGGCCACGATCATCGCAACCTGGGGGCTGCAGTCCATGGGCGTCTCGCTCGGGCCGCTGCCGACGGCGCTCCTGGCGATCCCGGTGGGCATCGCGGCCTGCGCGGCGCTGGTGCTCGCGACCGACCGGGTGATCTTCCGCTTCTACCGCGCCCAGAAGGTGGTGCCGGTGATCCTGGTGATCGTCTCCATCGGGGTGATGTTCATCTACAACGGCATCACGCGGATCATCCTCGGCCCCGACGACCAGCGCTTCGCCGACGGCGAGCGCTTCATCATCAGCGCGCGCGACTTCAAGGAGATGACCGGCCTCGAGGAGGGCCTGGCGATCCGCACCACCCAGGGCATCACGCTGGTGACCGCGGTGATCGTCGTGGCGCTTCTGTTCTGGTTCCTGAACCGCACGCGCACCGGCAAGTCGATGCGGGCCTATTCCGACAACGAGGACCTGGCGCTTCTGTCGGGCATCGACCCCGAGCGGGTCGTGCGCGTGACCTGGCTGATCGTCGCCGCGCTGGCGACCATCGCGGGCGTGCTTTACGGGCTCGACAAGAGCTACAAGCCCTTCACCTACTTCCAGCTCCTGCTGCCGATCTTCGCCGCCGCCATCGTCGGCGGGCTCGGCTCGCCGCTCGGCGCCATCGCCGGCGGCTTCGTCATCGCCTTCTCGGAGGTGGCGATCACCTATGCCTGGAAGAAGGTGCTGGAATATTCCCTGCCGGAGAGCCTCGCGCCCGAGGGCCTCGTGCAGCTTCTGTCCACCGACTACAAATTCGCGGTGAGCTTCGTGATCCTGGTGATCGTCCTGCTCTTCCGCCCGACGGGTCTTTTCAGGGGGAAAGCGGTATGACCGACAGGCTCCGGGCTGTTTCGCTCTTCGCGCTGGTGGCGCTTCTGATCCTCGGCACCGGGGTTCTGCAAAGCTGGAACTCGGCGCTTCTGATCCTGAACATGGGGCTCGTCAGCGCGCTCATGGCTCTGGGGGTCAACCTGCAATGGGGCTTTGCCGGGCTCTTCAACGTGGGCGTCATGGGGTTCGTGGCGCTTGGCGGGCTCGCGGTGGTGCTGACCTCCATGCCGCCCGTGGGCGCGGCCTGGCAGGCCGGCGGGCTGCGCATCCTCGCGGGCCTCGCGCTTGGCGCGGCCTCGGTGGTGGCGGCGGTCCTGGCCTGGCGGCGGACCTCGGGAAAGATGCGCGGCTGGATCGTCGCGGCGATCCTGCTCGTGGGCTTCTTCCTCTACCGCGCGGTCTTCGACGCCGGCGTCGAGGCCGTGGAGGCCGTGGACGCGGCGACCTCGGGCTACCTGGGCGGGCTGGGCCTGCCGGTCCTCCTGGCCTGGCCGGTCGGCGGGCTCCTGGCCGCGGGCGCGGCCTGGATCATCGGCAAGACCGCGCTTGGCCTGCGCTCGGACTACCTGGCCATCGCAACGCTCGGCATCGCCGAGATCGTCATCGCGATCCTCAAGAACGAGGACTGGATGGCGCGCGGGGTGAAGAACGTGAACGGCCTGCCGCGCCCGGTCCCCTACGAGATCGACCTGCAGGCCGACCCGGCTTTCGTGGAACGCGCGGCGGGCTTCGGGCTCGACCCGACCACCGCCTCGACGCTCTGGGTCAAGGCGGGCTACGCGCTCCTCTTCACCGTGGTGCTGGTCATCGTGCTGATCCTCGCGCAACTCGCGCTGAAAAGCCCCTGGGGCCGGATGATGCGGGCGATCCGCGACAACGAGACCGCGGCGCGGGCCATGGGCAAGAACGTCACCGGGCGGCACCTGCAGGTCTTCATCCTGGGCTCTGCGATCTGCGGCATCGCGGGCGCGATGATGACCACGCTCGACGGGCAGCTGACGCCGACCTCCTACCAGCCGCTGCGCTACACCTTCCTGATCTGGGTCATGGTGATCGTCGGCGGCTCGGGCAACAACCTGGGCGCGGTGCTGGGCGGCTTCTTCATCTGGTTCGCCTGGGTGCAGGTCGAACCCCTGGGCCAGGCGATCATGGGGCTGGTGACCTCGGGCATGGCCGAGGGCGAGCTGAAGCGGCACCTGCTGGACAGCGTGCAGCACATGCGGCTCCTGACCATGGGGGTGATCCTGCTCCTGGTGCTGCGCTTCAGCCCGCGGGGGCTGCTGCCCGAACGCTGAGGCCCGTAGCCCACCCGACATGCAGACAGGCCCCGCGCCCCGCGCGACCTGCCCTGCCCGCTTAAAGCTAAGACCTTTCGGCAGGTGACAGGACGCGCGGGCCGGGCGTAGGCTTTTGCCAGAGGGATGCGAAGGAGAAGTGCGTCACGCCATGATCCAAGCCATGCATGACCAGGGACCGCCGCGTTTCACCCGGGCGCTGGTGGTCGACGATCACCCGCTGTTTTGCGACGCGCTGACGCTCACGCTGACCTCGATCAGCGATTTCGACAGCGTCGCCACCGCCGGCACCCTGCAGGAGGCCCTGGGCAAGATCGACAGCGAGGGCGCGGATTTTGTCGTGCTCGACCTCAACCTGCCGGATGTGAACGGGCTCGACGGGCTGGTGCGGCTGCGCAAGGCGGTGCCCGAGGCGGCGATCCTCATCGCCTCCTCCATGGCCGACAACCGGATGATCAGCCATGCGCTGAAGGCCGGAGCCAATGGTTTCGTGCCGAAACATTCCCAGCGCGCGGTCTTCGCCCGCGCCTATGAGACCGTCGCCCGCGGCGAGGATTACCTGCCCGACGGCTATATCGACCCCGAGGGCGGCCCCTCGGAGACCGGTCCCCTCGACGCCGTCGAACGGCTGGCGACGCTGACCAACCAGCAGGCGCGTATCCTCGCGTTGATCTGCGAGGGCAAGCTCAACAAGCAGATCGCCTACGAGCTCTCGATCGCCGAGACGACGGTCAAGGCGCATGTCACCGCGATCATGCGCAAGCTCGGCGTGCACAGCCGCACACAGGCCGTGCTCATCGCCCAGAAGGCAAGCTTCAACCAGGTCTTGCCAAGCGGCGAGGAGGCCCAATAACCTCGCCCCCCGAGGGAGGACTTCCAGCTTGGACGGAGCCATCGACAGCTCTGATCGCGACGACGCGCGAGCCGCGGGCCCGGTCCTGCGGACGGCCCAGGTCGCCGCGCGCGACCCCGAGGCCGCGGCCGGCATCTCCGAGGCGCTGGGGCCCGGCCCCTTCGCGCTGATCTGCCTCTTCGTCTCGCCCGAGGCGGCCTTCGGCCCCTTGATGAAGCGGATCGAGGAACGCTACCCGCACGCCCAGATCATGGCCTGCACCACCGCCGGAGAGATCGGCCGCGCGGGTTACGAGACCGGGCAGATCGTCGCCGCGGGCTTCGGCGAAGCCGACTTCCGGGTGCAGCTGGTGAAGATCCCCGACTTGGGCGGGGTGAAGGACCAGCCGCTCATCGACAAGGTGATCCAGACCCGGCTGGCGCTTGGCGCCGCGGCACCCGAGGGCTGGTCGGAGTTCGCCTTCCTCATGGTCGACGGGCTGTCGCTGGCCGAGGAACGGCTGGCCTCGCTCCTGGCGACCGGGCTCGGCTCCATGCCGCTTTTCGGCGGCTCCTCGGGCGACGGCGCGCGGTTCTCCGAGACGCGGCTCTATTTCGACGGGGCCGAGCGGCGCAACGCCGCCGTGGCCGCGCTCATCCGCTCGCGCGCGCAGGTCAAGGTCTTCACGCTCGACCACCTCCAGCCCACCGACACCCGCATGGTGGTCACCGGCGCCCGGCCCGAAGAGCGCATCGTCACCGAGATCAACGCCGAACCGGCCGCGCAGGAATACGCCCGGCTCCTGGGCAAGGACCCGCACCAGCTCGATCCCTTCACCTTCGCCGCGCATCCGGTCGTCGTGCGGCTGGGCGACAGCCACCATGTCCGCGCCATCCAGCGCGTGAACGACGCGGGCGAGCTGGTCTTCTTCTCCGCCATCAACGAGGGCATGGTGCTGACGCTGGCCGATCACGACGACATCGCCGCCCATCTCGATGCGCGGCTCGGCGACATGCAGGAGGATTTCGCCCCGGTGCAGATCCTCGCCTGCGACTGCATCCTGCGCCGCATCGAGGCCGAGCAGAGCCAGAAGGCGCGCACCATCTCGGACATCCTGCGGCGCCACAACGTCACCGGCTTCTCGACCTACGGCGAACAGGTGGGCGCGATGCATGTGAACCAGACCCTGACCGGCGTCGCCTTCTATCCCGCCGGGTCCGGGCGATGAGCTCGGCTTCGCTGATCAACCCCGCCGATTCCGTCGAGCGCCAGAACGAGAAGCTCCTGCATATCGCCGATGCGCTGATGCGGCGAATCGAGAACCAGACCGCGCAGTCGGGCGCCGCCTATGCGCAGTTCGAACGCGCGGCGCTTCTGGAAAAGCGGGTGCGCCAGCGCACCGAGGAGCTCGAGCGCACGCTGGACCTTCTGCAGGAATCGAACGCCCAGCTCGCCCGCGCCAATGCCGAGGCGCAGGACGCCCGCCGCGACCTCGCCGATGCCATCGAGACCGTGCAGGAGGGCTTCGCCCTCTTCGATCCCGACGACCGGCTGGTGATGTTCAACTCGCGCTTCTGCCGGGATTTCCGCGACGTGGCGCCCCGGCTGACCCGCGGCATGTCCTTCGTCGACTACATCGACCATATCGCCCAGAGCCGCTGCCTCGCCCTGCCCGAGAGCGACAGCCCCGAGGGCTGGCGGGTGCGCCGCCTCGCGCGGCACGCCGACCGCAACGTCATGTTCAACGTCGAGCTGACGCATGACCGCTGGCTTCAGGTCTCCGAACAGCGCACCTCCAAGGGCGGCACCGTGGTCCTGCAGACCGATGTGACCGACCTCGTGCGGATCGAACGGCAGGAGCGCGCGCGGCTCGAAAGCGCCCAGACCCGGATGATCCAGGCGACGCTCGACCACATGAACCAGGGCGTGGCGATCTTCGACGAGGCCGGACGGCTCCTGGGCTGGAACCGGCGCATCGGCACGCTTCTGTCGGTGCCCGCGCGGCTGATGCAGCTGGGTGTGACCTTCGACGCGATCATCGGCCAGCTCGGCCATGCCTTCGACTTCCTCGGCGGGGTCGACCGCGCCACCTTCCGCGCCTGGGCCGCCGCCCGCCACAAGAGCGAAGAGATCGACTTCGAGGTCCGCCACGGGCGGCGCGACGTGCTGCATGTCTTCGGCAGCGGCCTGCCCGACGGCGGCTTCCTGGTCTCGGTCACCGATGTAACCGCCGAGCGCGAGGCGGCGCAGCGGCTCTTCGAGATCAACGAGATGCTGGAACAGCGGGTGATGGAGCGCACGCTGGAACTGGAAGACGCGCTCTCGGCCGCCGAACGGGCCAATGCCTCGAAGAACCGCTTTGTCGCGGCGGCCTCGCACGACCTGCTGCAGCCGCTCTCCGCCGCCGAGCTTTTCATCGCCTCCCTCGCCGACCGTCTGCCCGAGGAAGCCGATCGGCAGGTGCTGAACAAGGCGGGCTCCGCGATCAAGAGCGCTGTCGGTCTGATCGACGCGCTCCTCGACATCTCGCGGCTCGACAGCGACAAGCAGCGTTTCGACATCCGCCCCGTGGCGCTGAACGAGGTCTTCGGGCCCCTCCGCGACGAGATGGAGGTGCTGGCGGCCGAAAAGGGCCTCGATTTCCGCATCGTGCCCTGCGGGGTCACGGTGGAAAGCGATCCGACCTACCTGCGGCGGATCATCCAGAACCTCGCCGCCAATGCGATCCGTTACACCGACAGGGGCCGGGTGCTGATCGGCGCGCGCCGCCAGGGCAACGCCCTGCGCATCGAGGTGCACGACAGCGGCCCCGGCATCGCCGAGGACGACCAGGACAGCATCTTCGAGGAATTCCACCGCCTCGACGCCACCGCCAGCCGCAACGACGGGCTGGGCCTGGGCCTCGCCATCGTGGAGCGCGCCTGTGCCCGGCTGGGCCATCCTCTGGGGCTCTGGTCCGAGGTCGGGCGCGGCTCCTGCTTCCGGGTCAGCGTGCCCGTGGCGGGCCGCGCCAAGGCGCTGAAGATCCCGCCGCCGCGCCGCGACCGGGTGGACCTGGGCCGCAGCGGGCTGATCGTGCTTCTGGTCGAGAACGAACCCGAGCTGCGCCGCGCGATCCAGCTTCTGATGGAAAGCTGGGGCGTCGACGTGATCGACGCCGATACCGCCGAGGCGGCGCTGGCGCTGATCGAGGACCTGGGCATCACGCCCGACGTCATGGTGCTGGACTACCAGCTCGGGGCCGGGCTGACGGGCACCGAGCTTCTCTCCGAGCTGACCCGCCGCTTCGGGCCGCGCCCGGCGCTGATCCTGACCGCCGACCGCTCCGAGGCGGTTGCGCGCGCCTGCGAGGCGCAGGGCGTCGAGCGGATGTTAAAGCCGCTCGACCGAGGGCGGCTCGGCGCCTTCCTGACGGAGGCGGCGCAGAGCCTGCCGTAGGCGGGGCTTGGGCCGAGGTCGGCGGACTAGGTTTGCACGACCGCCGAGGTTTTGCGGCAAGCCCCAACGAAGCGACGGGCCGCCGGACGTCCCGGCAATGCGCGACACCCAAGCCCCGAGGGCACTCTCCGTCCCCTACCCCTGCAGCATCGCCTGGCAGCCGCGATGCGCGTTGGGCTTGCCGATATGGCGCGGGTTCTTGACGATGATCCAGATCGGCGCCTGTCCCGGCGCACCGGCGCGGCTGTAGGTGCAGCCGTCGGGCGTGGTGAACCACTGGCCCTCATAGCTCGCGGGCGGCGTCACTGACCCGCCCTGGGTCTCGGGCGCCGTGGCCCTGGGCTTCTGGACCTGGGCCTGGAGCGGCGCGGCGGTCAGCGCCAGGGCCAATGCGGCGAGGGATGCGATACGAGCGGTCATGCGGGCCTCCGAGTGATCAGGCATGGAAAAACGAGAGGCCCCGAATGCCATGCCGGCCCGGGCGGCGGGATGGCGCGATCTGGGCAGGAGCATGACGATTGCGCGCAATTGAGCCGATCAGCGCGCGATGACGATATCCGCCGAAAGCCCACCCAGCCGGTCGCTGCGCCCGAGCCGCAGAACCCCGCCATGCGCCCGCGCGATGTCGGCGGCGATGGCCAGCCCCAGGCCCACGCCCGAGCCGCGGTTCTGGTTGCGCGCCGGATCGAGCCGCACGAAGGGCCGCAGCGCATCCTCGCGGTCCTCGGGCGCGATGCCCGGCCCGTCGTCCTCGACCCGGAGCCTGAGGGCGTTGCGACTGAGCCGCAGGCTGACCTCGCAGCGGGTGCCGTAGCGCACCGCGTTGCCGATCAGGTTCTCGAGCGCCCGGCGCAGCGCCACAGGGCGCAAGGGTACCTCGCCCTGCCCCTCGAGCGGTCCGAGGCTGACCGCCGTGCCCGCGCGCTGCGCATCCTCGACGATGCGGGTCACCAGCGCCACCGGGTCGGTCGGCTCCGCCGGGCCCGCCTCGGCGTCGCCGCGGGCGAACTCCAGGAAGGCGTCGATCAGCCGCTCCATCTCCTGCACGTCCTCCTCAAGCGGCGCGCGGTCCTCGTCGTCGAGAAGCGAGAGCCCCAGCTTCATCCGGGTGAGCGGCGTGCGCAGGTCGTGGCTCACGCCCGAGAGCATCATGGTGCGCTGTTCGATCTGCCGCTCGATCCGGGCCCGCATGTCGAGGAAGGCATGGCCCGCGATCCGCACCTCGTTGGCGCCCGCCGGGCTGTAGGGCAGATGCCGCCCGCGCCCGAAGGCCTGGGCCGCATCCGCGAGCCGCGTGATCGGCCTCAGCTGGTTGCGCAGGTAGAGATAGGCGATGGCGGTCATCAGCACCCCGAAGACCACCATGTTCACCAGAAGCTGGTGCGGGTTCGAGGCCGAGGCCCGGGTCCGCGCGAAGCGCACCTTGTAGAACTGCTCGCCGTGCTTGAGGTAGACGAAGACATCGGTGTCGTCGGGCACCTGCACGTGGCGGATGCCGCGCACCCGCTGCATCAGCTCGTCGACCACCACGATGGCCGAGAAGTCGTACCAGCGCCGGTCGGTCTCGGCGGGGATCTCCTCTTCGGTGATCGGGCGGAACTCGAACTGCAGGAGCGCGCGGCGGAAGCCGGTGTCATAGATCATCGCGACGTTCAGCGCCTGGGCGACCTCCTCGGTGAGCTGCCGGGTCACCCCTTCGAAATGCCGCTGGATGAAGACCACCGAGACCACCAGCTGCAGGGTCACCACCGGCAGGACCAGGATCAGGAAGGCCCGGCCGTAAAGACCGCGGGGCATGTAGCGTTTCAGCCAGTCGAAGGACATGCCATAGTGCTAGCGCAGGTCCGCCCCAGGAGCCATCGCGAAAGGAGCCTCCCCTGACCGATCCCGACCCAGATTTCGCGCCCCGCCCGGGCGTGCCCGAGGTGCTTGGCCGCGGGGTGGCGCGGATCCTCGCGCCGAATGCCTCGCCGATGACCTTCCGGGGCACCAATACCTACCTCCTGGGCGAGCGCGAGATCGCGGTGATCGACCCCGGCCCCGAAGACCCCGCGCATCTGCAGGCGATCCTGGCGGCGGTGCCCGCGGGCGGCCGGATCACGCGGATCCTGGTGACCCATGCGCATCTCGATCATTCCGCCGGGGTGCCTGCGCTCAAGCGCGAGACCGGCGCAGAGGTCCTGGCCTTCGGCACCGCCGAGGCCGGCCGCAGCGCGGTCATGCAGCGCCTCGCCGCCGAGGGTGCGATCGGCGGCGGCGAGGGCCAGGACCTCGGGTTTATGCCCGACCGCCTGCTGTCTGACGGCGAGAAGATCACCGCGGGCGACCTGCCCCAGCCGCTCGAGGTGCTGCACACCCCCGGCCACACCGGCAACCACCTCTCCTTCGCGCTTGGCGACACGCTCTTCGTCGGCGATCTGGTGATGAGCTGGGCCACCTCGCTTGTCTCCCCGCCGGACGGAGACCTCACGGCCTTCCTCACCTCGCTCGACCGGCTCGCCGCGCGCGACTGGGCGGTCCTGCATTCGGGCCACGGCGCGCCCGTGACCGCGCCGCGCGCCCGGCTGGAGGAGCTCTCTGCCCACCGCCGCGCCCGCCACGCCCAGATCCGCGCCGCCCTGGAAGAGGCCCCCGGCAGCGCCCGCCAGCTCGCGGGTCGCATCTACACCGATGTGCCCGAGGCCCTCCTGCCCGCCGCCGCCCGCAATGTCCTCGCGCATCTCATTGACATGCATGAGAAATCCCAAGCCCACCCGCGCGGCCCCCTGGGCGCCGAGGCGATCTTCGAGCCGCGGTGAAATTTCCGGCAAAAAATTTGCCGGACCCTCTGGACGCCCTGAATCGGCGTTGTTATACGCCCTCCCAGTGTTCCGGCGTAGCTCAGCGGTAGAGCAGTTGACTGTTAATCAATTGGTCGTAGGTTCGATCCCTACCGCCGGAGCCAAAACTTCCCTTAGCTACTGAAACCGCTCGCGGGTGGAGATTGTCTCCCACCGTTACGGGTGCGTTCTGCGAAAATAGTGCGCATGCGTTGCGCCGGTGATCGCAAACCATGTTGCCGCGTCCACGCGCGCCGCAACCCACGCGCCGCGATTCCCCACCTAGACCTCCGCCCCGCCCTCGATTATCTATAATCCATGGCGGACACCAAATCTGAATCCCACGCGGCGCGCATCACCCGCGAGCTGGCGCAGCGCATCGTTTCCGGGCGGCTCGCCGCGGGAGCGCGGCTGCGGCAGGATCACATCGCCCTGGAGTTCAGCACCAGCCATGTGCCGGTCAGGGAAGCCTTCCGGCGGCTCGAAGCCCAGGGGCTGGTCGAGAGCGAACCGCGCCGGGGCGTGCGGGTGGCGGCCTTCGGCGCCGAGGAGATCCGGGAGGTCGCCCAGATGCGCGCCTCTCTCGAGGTTCTGGCGCTGCGCAATGCCGCGCCGCATCTGACGCCGGCCATCCTCGACGAGGCGGAAGAGGCAACGGGTGCAGGCGATTGCGCCGGCGATGTCTACGGCTGGGAGGCCGAGAACCGCAGGTTTCATCGGGCGATCCTGACGCCCTGCGGCATGCCGCGCCTGTTGCGGACGATCGACGATCTGCACCTTGCGAGCGCGCGCATCCTCTTCGCGCGCTGGAGCGCGGACTGGGAAACCCCCACCGACCGCGACCACCGCGCGATCCTCGTGGCGCTGCGCGCCGGGAACATCGACCGGGCCGCAGCGCTTCTCGCGCAGCACGTCGGAAAGACCGAGGCGCAGGCGCGTCCGCAGGCGCTGCGCGCCCCGGCACGGTAATCATTTCCAGGTCAAATCTTGATCGCAGGGCCGCGCCTTGGCCGGGTGGCCTTGCCTTCCGCGCATGCGCGCGGCAATCATTAAGTATCAAACCAAGTTTCTATCTATTATTTGGAAAGGACGCCTCTATGAGCCCGTCACCCGCCCTGTCCACAGACACCCCCCGCGCGCCTCTCGACCTGCACAACCGCTCGCTCCCCTGGCAGATCGGCGCGGTGATCCTCGGCACGATGTTCCTCGCGCTCTCGTCTTACATCGAAGTGCCCATGGTCCCGGTGCCGGTGACCATGCAGACCTTCGCGGTCGCGCTGATCGGCGCGCTCTACGGATGGCGGCTCGGCGGCATCACGATCACCGCCTGGCTGATCGAGGGCGCCTTGGGCCTGCCGGTCCTCGCGGGCGGGGCCGCGGGCGCACAGCATTTCGTCGGGCCCACCGGCGGCTATCTTTTTGCTTTCCCCATCGCCGGCATGATCGTGGGCTGGCTGGCCGAACGCGGCTGGAGCGGCGAACGCGTCGGGCTGGCCTTCCTCGGCATGCTCATCAGCAACCTCGTCTGCCTGGGTTTCGGCGCGGCCTGGCTGGCACTCCTCATCGGGGTCGAACAGGCCATCATGGCCGGCGTCGTTCCCTTCCTGCTGGGCGCCGTCCTGAAATCCGCGCTCGGCGCGATGGTGCTGAAGCTCATCGCAGGCCGGATGGCGCGGTCCGGCGGATGACGGTCCGGCTGCGTCCGCACCATTTGTTGTGCGTTCTCACCCATGTCGGCAGGGGATATTCCCCTGCCTTCACCGCGAATATGGCCGAGGTCATCGCCCGGATCGGCGCGGGCGAGGAGATCGAGATCGTCCACGGCCCCGACGATATCTGCTCGCCCCTGCTCGGTGGAGAGGAGGCGCATTGCCACCGCGACAGCGTGCGCACACGGGACCATGCCGCCTCTGAGGAGGTGGGCGCGATCCTGGGGCGGACCGTCAAGCCGGGCGCGCGGCTGGTCCTGGATGCGGCGGCGCTGGACGCGTTGCGCGACGCTTTTGCGGCCAAGCGCGTGAAGTCGGCCTGCACGGGATGCGAATGGGCCTCGCTCTGCGGCTCGGTCGCGGCAGAGCGGTATGCGGGGGCGCTGCTCTGAGGCTGGCGTGCTGAGCTAGGGGGCTGGCGGTTGGTTTGGGCCTCGGGTGAGGTGTTTGCCCCCGCTATGCGGTGCCCTACCGCTGCTGCAAAAACTCTTACTGCGGACAGCGGCGCGGGTCCCTCTCCGGTGCAAAAGAGAGTTGCGGCGCCAAAAATGAAAGCGCATGACCTTCAACACCGATCCCGCACCACAAAACGGGCGACCTCTACAGATCGCCCGCCCCTAGGCCACACAACAGCCCTACAAACTCCCCTCACTCGGCCTGCAGGACCTCCATCCTCAAGCCCTTGGCCGTCCGCTCCGGGAATCCCGCCCAGTAGCTATGGTCCGCGTCAGGCGCGCCATCATCACCCATCGACCACACACCCTCTTCCGAATTTTCGACCAGGTCGAAGAACCGCCCCGCGTCGTCCGCGCTCTTGAGGTGCTGATCGAACCAGGCGGTCGCGAAGTGCTGCAGCACGTTGTTCATGCGCGTCGTGTCCCAGACCGCGTCGGCGTAGTGCTCGAAGGGCGCCCAGCCGAGCGTCTCGGAGACCTCCCAGGCGTTGTCGGGCGCGGGCATCGGCGCGGCGGCATTGTGGTTCGCGCCCTCGAAGCTCAAGAGGTAGCGGTCGGTGCCGCTGGTCTCCTCGAAGATGTTGCGGATGTGATCGTAGCCCGAGACGTCGTCCTGATCGCCCGCGACCAGCAGGAGCGGCTTCTCGAAGCCCGCGAGCCCCTCGGCGTCCCAGAAATCGCGGTTTCGCCCCCAGGGGCCGATGGCGATCACCGCCTTGACGCGCGGATCGATCAGCGCGGCGTGGCTCTCGCTCCCGGCGGCGTGCTGGTCGAGGAGGTCGCGCGGCGCCACGAAGGCCCCGGGTTCCTCGCGGGTCACGGCGGTCTGTGACAGCCCGGCGCCACCGAAGATCAGCGCACCGTATCCGCCCATCGAGTAGCCGACGAGCCCGGCATTGTCGGCGTCGATGATCGCGCCGATCTCGCCCTCCATCTCGGCCAGCGCGTCGAAGAGGAAGGCCTGGTCCAGCGGCCGGTTGACCAGGGTCGAGGCGAAGAGCGCCATGTCGTCATAGGTGCTGTCAGGGTGGTCGGTGGAGACCACCACGTAGCCCTTGGACGACAGGTTCTCGCCCAGGTGGCTCATCAGAAAGCGGTTGCCGGGGTAGCCGTGCGAGATGAGCACCAGCGGGAAGGACCCCGAGGCGGGCGCGGCGTCGCGCGCCGCCCGGCCCGAGAGGCGCACCGGTGTCTCGCCGTCGCGCAACACGGTCTCATAGGTCGTGCCCGGGACGGTGCCCTCGGCGGCGGGATACCAGATTTCCGTGGTCAGGGTCCGGTCGGCGCGGGGGATCTCGCCCTCGGCCTCCTGCGCGGCGATGACATCCGCGCGGCCGGTGTCGGTGAAGCTGCGCGTGACGACGCCCACCGGGTAGCTGCCATAGGCCGCGCGCTCGGGCGCGTCGGGGCGCACCCGGTCGATCGGGTTCTCGGCGGCGAGAGGCGGGGCGACGACGGCCGCCGCGATGAGCGAAAAGAACAGGCGTTTCATGGGGGTCCTCCTTCTACGGCGCCAGCTTTGCTGCTGAGCCGCGCGCATTCAACCGTCGGATGTGTGCCTGCCCCAGCGTCATGCGCGGCGTTGGCGCGGTTGGTTGCCGTGGTCTCGGCGGATGAGGTGGCGCGCGGCGGCGTGACTGGGCGCGCGTCTGTCATCGGATTCTTGCGGCTGTCTTATGAGGGCGGAGCCCGCAAATGGTGGCTGAGAGCATTGCGTTTCTGAGGAAGAAAATGCCTCGGACGCGGGCGCTTTCAGCTGCCCGCCACTTTCAAGCCGACTGCATCAAACTGCCTGGCCAAACGAGGCCACCAAGACCCCCTTCCTTCTAGGCCCGCAGCCGCAGATCGCGCAGCTCGGCGCCCTCCTCGCGCACTTCGCCGCCAGCCACCCCAACCGGCTCCCGCCAGTCCGCGCGGCGCGTCTTGTCGAGCGCCACCAGGATCATCGCGCAGCCCGTCACATCCGCAGCGTGGATCTCGGCTGCCATATCCGCCAGCGCCGTGCGGATCACCCGCTGGCCGGGCTTGGTCGCCTCCACCACGAACTCCACCGGCGTCTCGGGCGGCGCACCGCGGGAAAGCAGCACCTGGGCCAGCGCGCCTGAATTGCGCACGCCCATGTAGATGCAGAGCCGCGCGCCCGGGCGGACATGGTCCGCGATCTCGGGCAGACGACCCTCCTCCTGCAGCTGGCCGGTGGTCAGGACCAGCGTGTCCGTCGCCCCCCGGCAGGTCAGCGGCACCCCGAGGCTCGCCGCCGCGCCGCTGGCCGCGGTTACGCCGGGGATCACCTCGCAGGGCACGCCGGCCTCGCGCGCGGCGGATAGCTCCTCCTCGAGCCGGCCGAAGATGCCGGGATCGCCGGACTTCAGCCGCACCACCCGGCGGCCTTTCCGGGCCTCAGCCAGCATCACCTGGTTGATGCGGTCCTGCGGCCAGCTGTTGGCGCCGACAAGCTTGCCGACAAAGACCCGTTCGGCGTCGCGGCGGGCGAGTTCCAGGACCTCGGCCTCGACCAGCCGGTCGTAGAAGATCACGTCGGCCTCCTGCAGCCGGGCGACCGCGCGCAGGGTCAGGAGGTCGCGCGCCCCGGGCCCCGCGCCGACCAGCGCGATGCGGCCCGGGCTCACGCCCTCGGGCGCGGCGCCCGCGGCGATGGCGGATTTGAGCGCCGCGGCGGCCTCGCGTTCGCGCCCGGCCTCCCAGAGCGCGCGGGGGGCCTCGGCGAAGACCCAGCGCCAGAAGGCGCGCCGGGCGGTCTTGGGCACGCGCGCCGCGACGGCCCCGCGCATCCGGCCCGCGAGCGCGGCCAAGCCGCCGAGGTTCGGCGCGAGCATTTCCTCCACCCGGGTCTTGATCTGCCGCGCGAGGACCGGCGCCGTGCCCTCGGTGCCGATCGCCACGACCACCGGGTCGCGGTCGACCAGCGACGGCGTGGTCAGGTCGCAGAGCTCGGGCCGGTCGACGACATTGACCGGGCAGCGCGCAGCCCGGGCAAGCGCCTGCAGGCAGGCATCCGCCCCGGCGCAGCCTGTGGCGATGAAGCCCATGGCCGCGCCTTCGAAAAGCGCGGCAGTCACCGGGCCCGCGTGGTGGCTTGCCCGGCCACCCGCCACGAGGTCGGCCAGCTCGGGGTCGAGATCATCCGTGGCAAGCACCAGCGCCGCGTCGGTCTTGAGCATCAGCCGCGCCTTCTGCGCCGCTTCCTCGCCGCCGCCCGCGATGACGACGCGCCGCCCGGTGGTGCGGATGAACATCGGAAAGCTCTTCATGTCGGCACTCCTGCAAGCTGTGGCTCAGGCAGGCGGCGTGGCCGGTCCGCCCAGAGGTCGCGGGCCCGGGCGTGATGCCCGAGCGTGTCGAGGGCCAGCTGGGCGGTCGAGAGCACGATCGCCTCGGCGAAGGGATCCCGAAGCCGCCCCTCCCATAGCGCGGCCAGCGCGGCGGGGTCGCCCGGCGCATCCGCGAGCCGCTGGTGGCCCTCCAGCGGCTGGCCGCTCTGGCCCTGCCAGGCCCGCCCGCCGCGCAGCCCGAAGGTCGAGATGTCCTTGGTCGGGTGATGCTCGAACTCGCCGCCGCCGCCCTTCAGGACGGTCAGATGTGCGAGCCCCATGCGCTCTGCCGCATCCGCCTGAAGCCTCCGGTAGGCGGGGTGGAAGACGCCCTGCACCGCCGCCTCGGCGCGCCCGGGATTGAGCATGCGGACGACCGTGTTCAGGCAGGAGCGCAACCCGAGCCTGTCGCGCAGGGTCAGAAGCGCAAAGAGCCGCGGCGACAGGCTCTCGAGCGGCAGATAGGCGATGCCCCCTGCCCCGAGCGCCTGCCCTGCCTCAAGCACCGAGCGCACGACCGAGATGCCCAGCCCCGGCAAAGCGGCGCGGACCGAGGCGGCCTCGCGCTGGTGCGAGTTCCAGCCGTGCAGGAGCACCGGGACGCCCGCCGCCGCCACGAGCCGCGCCGAGAGCAGGAACCAGGGCAGCCCCCGGCTGCGCCCGGCGGCATAGCTCGGCCAGTCGAGCCCGGGGCGCGGGCCGACCCAGGGTGGAATGGCAGCCCGCGCGGCCTCGGCAAAACCGGCGATTTCCGCCGCGGTCTCGCCCTTCATGCGCAGGACCATGAGGATCGCGCCGATGGCCTCGGGGTCGGCCTCCTCGCCAAGCATCAGCGTCATCGCCTCCCGCGCCTCGGCCTGGGTCAGCCCGCGCGACCGGCCCGGGCCGCGCGCGAGGATGCGGACGTAGGGCGCGAGGCTCATTCCGCCGCCTCCCGGCTGGCGCGGCGGCTGGCGGAGAGAAGCGCCGCGATCTCTGGCTGGCAGGAGCCGCAGTTGGTGCCCGCGCCGAGCGCCGCGCCGACCTCGGTCACGCTGGCCAAGCCGTCGGTCTCGATCGCGGTCAGGATGGTGTTCACGCCAAGGCTGAAGCAGGAGCAGAGCGTCGGCCCGGGGTCCGGCAGATCCGCCGGCGCGCGGCCCGTGAGCGCGTGGTCTGCCGGGTCGCCCGGAAGCTGCGCCAGGTGATCGCGCTGCAGCGCCATCGGCTCGGGCCCGGCGAAGACGGCGGCGATGAGCCGGCCTCGGGTGTCGCGAAAGGCGATGCGCGCCCGCCCGCCGTCGCGATCGATCACCGTCTGGGCCCCGGCCTCGGGCAGATCGAAAAGCGCCCGCGCCCAGGCCTCCCAATCCTCGGGCGGGGAAAGCCCCGCCAGTTCCGCGCGCCAGCCCGCCTCGGTCCGGGCGCGGGCCCAATAGGCGGTGTCGGGCGTGAGCGCCCGCGCGGAGACCGCGAAGGCGTGAAACCCCGCCGCGAAAGGCGCCAGCGCGCAGACCGAGGCCTTGCTTTCCGGCTGGCCCGAGAGCGGATCGGTGACCGCCGCCACCAGCGCGTCGATCCGGGCCGAGGGCGCGGTCTCGCCGGTCCAATGCATCGGCGCGAAGACCTCGCCCGGGCGCACCGCATCGGTGATCTGGGCGCGCAGGATCGCGCGGCCGGTGGGGCTGGTCAGTTCGACGAGGCTGTCGGGGCCGATTCTCAGGCGGCGGGCGTCCTCTGGGTGGATCTCGGCGAAGGGTTCGGCCAGATGAGCCGAGAGCCGGGGCGAGAGCGCGGTGCGCGTCATCGTGTGCCACTGGTCGCGTATCCGCCCGGTGTTCAGCCGGAAGGGAAAGCGCCGCTCGCGGCGCGCGGCGGGCGGGCGGTGGCGCACCGGCACCATCCACATCTTGCCGTCCGGGTGGAAGGAGGCGCCCTCCGCGAAGAACCGCCCGCCCCGGCGCGCCGCGATCGGCCAGCGCTGCGGAGCGAAGGCGTCGTAGTCGGCGTCCGACATCTCGGCGAGGCCGGAGATGTCGAAGTCGAGCCCGAAGCCGCCCGCGATCCCCGAAAGGGCGGCGTGTTCGCGGAAGATCTCGGCCGGGCCGGCGTAGTCGAAGGCGTCTTTCCAACCGAGGCGGCGGCCCAGCTCGGCCATCTGCTGCCAGTCGGGCCGCGCCAATCCGGGGGCGTCACGCACCGCCCGCTGGCGCGAGATCATGCGGTCGGAATTGGTCACCGTGCCGGATTTCTCCGACCAGGCGGCGGCGGGCAGGAGCACGCTCGCAAGCCGCGCGGTGTCGGTCTCGGCGGTGATGTCCGAGACCACGGCGAAGCTCGAGGCGCGGATCGCCTCGCGCACGGCATCGGCCTCGGGCAGTGTCACGGCGGGGTTGGAATGCATCACCCAGAGCGCCTTGATCCGGCCGTCGGCAACGGCGTCGAACATCTCCACCGCCTTCAGCCCCGGCGCCTCGGGCATGGCGGGCGCGTCCCAGAACTGCCGCACGGCGGCGCGATGGGCGGGGTTCTCGAGCGCCATGTGGCAGGCGAGCATATTGGCCAGCCCGCCGACCTCGCGCCCGCCCATGGCGTTGGGCTGGCCGGTGACCGAGAAGGGCCCCATACCGGGCTGCCCGATCCGTCCCGTGGCGAGATGGCAGTTCAGGATCGCGTTGACCTTGTCGGACCCCGAAGAGGATTGGTTCACCCCCTGGCTGAAGACGGTGACCACCTTCTTCTGGCCGATCCACATCTCGCAGAAGCGCGCCAGCAGCGCCGGGTCGAGCCCGGTCGGATCGGCGCTGGCCTCGCGGGCGGCGGCCAGGGCCTCGGGCAGGCCCGCGACCCGGTCCAGGTAGTCGGCATCCAGCGCGCCCCGTGCGGCGATCTCCGCCAGGAGCAGGTTGAAGAGCGCCACGTCCGAGCCGATCTTGAGCGGCAGATGCAGGTCCGCCTTGTCGCAAGAGGCCGTGCGGCGCGGGTCGACCACCACGATCTTCGTGCCCCGCGCGGCCTTGGCCTCCAGCACCCGCCGGTGGAGCACCGGGTGGCACCAGGCGAGGTTCGAGCCGACCAGCACCACCAGGTCCGCCTCGTCCAGGTCCTCGTAGGTGCCGGGCACCGTGTCGGTCCCGAAGGCGCGGCGGTGGCCCGCCACGGTCGAGGCCATGCAGAGCCGCGAATTGGTGTCGATATTGGCCGAGCCGATGAAGCCCTTCATGAGCTTGTTGGCGACGTAGTAATCCTCGGTCAGCATCTGGCCCGAGACGTAGAAGGCCACGCTGTCGGGCCCGTGCTCGGCGATGGCGGCGCGGAACTTCTCGGCGACAAGGCCCATGGCGCTGTCCCAATCCGCCGCCCGGCCCCCGATCTGCGGGGTCAGCAGCCGGCCGCTGAGGTCCAGCGTCTCACCCAGGGCGGCGCCCTTGGAGCAGAGCCTGCCGCGGTTGGCCGGATGCGCCGGGTCGCCGCTGACCGCGAGGCCGCCCTGCGCATCCCGCGACAGGAGCACCCCGCAGCCGACGCCGCAGTAGGGACAGGTGGAGCGGAGGCCTGTCACGCGGCGCTCCGCCGGCCGATGGCCTCCGCCTCGATCAGGACGCGGCCCTGGGCAACGCGCACCGGGTAGGTCGCGATCCGGCCCGCGTCGGCGCCCTGCGCCTCGCCGGTTTCGAGCGAGAAGACCCAGTTGTGCAGCGGGCAGGTCACCTTGCGGTCGTGCACGATGCCTTCGGAGAGCGGCCCGCCCTTGTGCGGGCAGCTGTTGGAGGTCGCGAAGACCTCGGCCTCGGCGGTGCGGAACAGCGCGAGGCAGCCGAGCGGCGTCTTCACGATGCGCGCGCCGCGCAGGGGGATGTCCTCGAGGGCGCCAAGGTCGATCCAGCTCATGTCTCTGCTCCGTCAGCTCGGGGGGATTGGCGCGCGCCGGGGGCGCGGGGCGCGGCAGGCGCAAGGGTCTGGGGGCCGTGATGGGGGGCGTGGGCGCTGAAGCCGCACGCCGCACCATGGGACGCGGGCGCCCCGAGGCCGCACGCGGCGCGAAGGGATGAAACGACCCCGCTCATTCCGCCGCCTCCAGCGTCATATCGGCCAGCGGCGCGAAGCGCCGTGCGGCCTCGGGCGTGGCGCTTTCGGCCCAGGGGTCCTTCTGGTGGACCTCCTGGCTCAGGTCGAAGCGCGCGATCAGCGCGGCGCGGGTGTCCGCGTCGGCCAGCGTCTCCTGCACCCAGTCGAGCCCCACCTTCGCGACCCATTTGTAAGGCCGGTCGAGATACTTGGCGTGCTCGCGGTAGAGCTGGACGAAGGCCACCGTCCAGTCGATGGCCTCATCTTCAGTGGCCACATCGACCAGCCGCTCGGTCTCCTTCACGTCCATGCCCGCGGCGCCCGCGACGCCGACCTGGTAGCCGCTGTCGACGCAGACGATGCCCACGTCCTTGCAGGTCGCCTCGGCGCAGTTCCTCGGACAGCCCGAGACCCCCAGCTTGACCTTGTGCGGCGTCCAGGAGCCCCAGAGCCGCTGTTCAAGCTTCACCCCGAGGCCGGTCGAATCCTGCGTGCCGAAGCGGCAATGTTCCGAGCCCACGCAGGTCTTCACGGTCCGCAGCCCCTTGGAATAGGCGTGGCCCGAGACCAGCCCCGCGCGGTTCAGATCGGCCCAGATCGCGGGCAGATCCTCGCCCCGCACGCCCAGAAGGTCGATGCGCTGCCCGCCGGTGACCTTGACCGTCGGCACGGCGTATTTCTCGGCGGCGTCGGCGATGGCGCGCAGCTCTCCGGGCGTGGTCAGCCCGCCCCACATGCGCGGCACGACCGAGAAGGTGCCGTCCTTCTGGATGTTGGCGTGCTTGCGCTCGTTGACGAAGCGCGACTGCGGGTCGTCGCGATACTCCAGCGGCCAGTCGGCGAGCAGGTAGTAGTTCACAGCCGGCCGGCAGACGTGGCAGCCGTTCCGCGTGGTCCAGCCCAGCTCCTGCCAGACCGCCTCCTGGCTTTTCAGCTCCTGCGACTTGATCAGCCGGCGCACATCCTCGTGGGTGAGATCGGTGCAGGCGCAAACGGGCTGCGCGGTGGGCGCGACGAACTCCGCGCCCAGCTCCACCGCCAGCACCTGTTCCACGAGCCCCGTGCAGGTCCCGCAGGAGGCCGAGGCCTTGGTGGTCGCCCGAAGCGCGCCGAGGTCGGTCGCGCCCGCGCCGATGGCCGCGGTGATCTGGCCCTTGCAGACGCCGTTGCAGCCGCAGATCTCTGCGTCAGCCGGCAAGGCTGCAACGGCGGCCAAAGGGTCCGCGGCGGCCCCTCCCTGGTAGGCGGGCCCGAAGATCAGCGTCTCGCGCATCTGCGAGATGTCGGTGCGGTCCTTGATCAGGCCGAAGAACCAGTTGCCGTCGGCGGTGTCGCCATACATCACCGCGCCGATCAGCCGGTCGCCCTCGATCACCAGGCGCTTGTAGACGCCGCGCGCGGGGTCGCGGAAGACGATGTCCTCGCGGCCCTCGCCCTCGGCGAAATCGCCCGCCGAGAAAAGGTCGACGCCGGTGACCTTGAGCTTGGTCGAGAGCTCCTTCTGCGCGAAGCCCGCCTGCCCGCCCGAGAGCGTTTCCGCCAGCACCTTGGCCTGGTCGTAGAGCGGCGCCACCAGCCCGAAGACCGCGCCCTGGTGTTCGACGCATTCCCCGAGCGCATAGATCGATCCGTCCGAGGTGCCCATCTGGTCGTCGACATGGATGCCGCGCCCGACGGCCAGCCCCGCCTCCTGCGCCAGCGCCACGTTCGGGCGGATGCCCACGGCCATGACCAGGAGGTCGCAGGGGATCTCTTCGCCGCTGTCGAGCTCCAGCGCCCGAACCTGGCCGTCCTGCCCCAGGATCTGCTTCGAATTGGTCGCGCAGCGGATCGTGATGCCGCGGTCGCTCAACTCCTTGCGCAAGAGGTAGCCCGCCGCCTCGTCGAGCTGGCGCTCCATCAGGTGGCCCATGAGGTGCACCACGGTGGTCTCGATGCCCCGCGCGTGCAGGCCCGCCGCGGCCTCGAGGCCCAGGAGCCCGCCGCCGATCACCACGGCCTTCTGGCCGGGGCGCAGCGCCATCATGCGCTCGGTGTCCTCGAGATCGCGATAGGCGATGACCCCTTCGAGGTCGTGGCCGGGCAGCGGGATGATGAAGGGCTGCGAGCCGGTGGCGATCACCAGCCGGTCGTAGTCCAGCTCCGCGCCCGCGTCGGTGGTCACGCGCCGGGCGGCGCGGTCGATGCCCGTCACCCGCTCGCCGAAGCGGCAGGTCACGCCGCGCTCGGCATACCAATCGGCGTCATGGGTCACGATCTCTTCGAAGGTCTTCTCGCCCGAGAGCACCGGCGAGAGCATGATCCGGTTGTAGCAGCCGCGCGGCTCGGCGTTGATCAGGGTGACCTCCCAGTCGCCCTGCGCCTCCAGGAGATGTTCGAGCAGGCGGCCCGAGGCCATGCCCGCGCCGATGACGATCAGTTTCTGGCTCATTGTGTCACTCCGCGGCCATGGCTTGGGGTTTGGGGGCGGATTTCGGCGTCGCGCCGTGCTCGTAGTCCTCGAGGAAATCGAGCACCTCCTGCCGGTAGGCGTAGTAATCGGGGTGTTCGAGCAGCTCCTTGCGCGAGCGCGGGCGCGGCAGGTCCACGTCGACGATCTTGCCGATGGTGGCCTGCGGGCCGTTGGTCATCATCACCACGCGGTCGGCCAGCAGGATCGCCTCGTCGACGTCATGGGTGACGCAGATCGCGGTGACCTTGGTGCGGTCCCAGACCTCCATCAGCACTTCCTGCAGCTCCCAGCGGGTGAGGCTGTCGAGCATGCCGAAGGGCTCATCGAGGAGCAGCAGCTTGGGGCTGAGCGCGAAGGCCCGCGCGATGCCCACGCGCTGCTTCATGCCGTTCGACAGATCCGCCGCCGGGCGGTCCATCGCCTCGGCGAGGCCCACCCGTTCTAGGTAGTAGTCCACCACGTCCTGCCGCTCGCCCCGGCTGGCGCGCGGGTAGACCTTGTCGACGCCGATGGCGACGTTCTCGCGCGCGGTCAGCCAGGGAAAGAGCGAGGGCGACTGGAAGACCACCGCGCGTTCGGGGTCCGCGCCCTCGACGTGGCGGCCGTCGAGCTTGATCGCGCCCTGGCTGATCTCGTTCAGCCCCGCCGCCATGGTCAGCACCGTCGACTTGCCGCAGCCCGAATGGCCGATCAGCGAGACGAACTCGCCCTTGTTCATCTTGAGGTCGAAATCCTCGACCACGGTCAGCGGCCCCTTGGGGGTCGGATAGACCTTGTGCAGCTGCGAGAAGTCGAGGAACCGGTCGGTGATCGCCCCGGCGCCGGCCTCGGCCACCGCCTTCGGCAGCCCGTGGATCGGCGTGACATTGGGCAGGGTCCGGCTGCCCTCGGCGCGGGCGGCGATGCCCACGTCCATCAGGTAGCCGGTGATCCGGGCGCGCAGCGCCTTGAAGCCCTCGTGGTGGTTCATCTCGCCCCGTTCGCGCGGGCGCGGGATCGAGACGGCGAACTCTTCGCCCAGCGTGCCGTCGGGGTTGAGCGCGATGATCCGGTCGGCCAGCACGATGGCCTCGTCGACGTCATTGGTGATCAGCACGCAGGTCTTTCGGTCGGCCTGCCAGATCGCCTCGATCTCGTCGGCGAGATTGGCCCGCGTCAGCGCGTCCAGCGCCGAGAGCGGCTCGTCCAGAAGCAGCATCTCGGGGTCCATCGCCAGCGCGCGGGCCACGTTGACCCGCTGGCGCATGCCGCCCGAAAGCTCCGCCGGCCGCCGCGTGGCGGCGTGGGACAGGCCCACCATCTCGACGTAATGCGCCGTCTTCTCGGCCTTTTCCGCCGCCGAGAGCCCCGGGAAGACCGTGTCGACCGCCAGCCGGACGTTGCCGGTGACGGTCAGCCAGGGCATCAGCGAGTAGTTCTGGAAGACCACGCCGCGTTCGGGGCCGGGCCCCGCGACGGGCAAGCCCTTGAAGAGGACCCGGCCCGCCGAGGGCTGCTCGAGCCCGGCCATGAGGTTGATGAGGGTGGTCTTGCCGGTGCCCGAGAAGCCCAGGATCACCACGAACTCGCCCTCGGCCACGTCGAGCTCGATGCCCGAGAGCACCTCCTCTTCGCCGTAGCGCTTGGTGACGGTCTCGAAAGTCAGGATACCCATGATATCTCCTTGCTGCGCGATCGCGTCGCTGCTTGAGCGCCGCTTACCGCTGGTTCGAGAAGGTGAAGGCGGCCTGGATCGCGAACATCAGCCGGTCGAGCAGGAAGCCGATGATGCCGATGGTGAAGACCGCGACCATGATCCGCGCGAGGCTGGAGGAGGAGCCGTTCTGGAACTCGTCCCAGACGAACTTTCCGAGCCCGGGGTTCTGCGCCAGCATCTCGGCGGCGATCAGCACCATCCATCCCACGCCAAGGCTGAGCCGCAGGCCGGTGAAGATCAGCGGCAGCGCGGAGGGCAGGACCAGCTTGGTGATCTTGGTCCGGGTGCTCATCTTCAGCACCTTGGAGACATTCACCAGGTCGCGGTCGATCGAGGCCACGCCAAGCGCGGTGTTGATCAGCGTCGGCCAGAGCGAACAGAGCGTCACGGTGATTGCCGAGACCAGGAAGCTTTTCTCGAAGAGCCCGTCGTCGGTGACATAGACCGCCGAGACGACCATGGTCACGATCGGCAGCCAGGCCAGCGGCGAGACCGGCTTGAAGATCTGGATGATCGGGTTCAGCGCGGCATTGGCGGTGGCCGAGAGCCCCGCGAGGATGCCGAGCGGCACCGCCGCGGCGGTGGCGATCAGGAAGCCGAAGAACACCGTGCGGATCGAGGTGGCGATCTGCTGGTAGAACGAGGGCGCGCCGGTGAAGGCGACGGTCTTGACCTCGTCCTCGCGGCCCGCGGCGATCAGGCGTTCGTTGCGCTGGGCGACCATGGCCTCGAACTTCTCGCGCTTCTCGCCGGTGCGCACGGCGTCCTCGTGCAGGCCCGTGGCCTCCTGCCAGACCGCCGCGGGCCCCGGCACGGCACCAAGCGAGGTCTGCACCTGCGGGGCGAGCGTCGCCCAGAGCGCGAGGAAGCCCAGAATCGCCACGAGCGGCACGCCGAGAAGGCGCCAGACCTCGCGGCCCTGGGCGCGGGGGTTGTCGCCGGCGGCGGCGCGCAGAAGCGGCGTGATCCAGGCCAGGCCCAGGACCTTGAACCAGGCGTCGGCCTTGGTGATGCGGGTGAAGAGCCGGGCGCGGCGGGCCGCGCGGTCGCTCTCTTCGACGGTGGTGGGGTCAACGGCGGTCATGGAACGCTCCGTGAGACGGGAAGTGTCGGGGGTCCGCCTCCCGGCCCGGTGCAAGCGTGCCCATCTAGGGACGCGCGAGGGGCCGGAAGGCGGCGTGAATGTGGGGAGGGCTCAGCCCTGGATGTCGTTGCCGACGACCACCTGCGCGCCCTTCAGCCCGATCGAGAGGCTCTCGAGGTAGGCATTGGGCGTCCGGCCGTCGTAGGGCACGCCGTCGATGACGTCCTCGGCGGGCGTGGCGGCCTTGTAGCCGTCGCTCTCCCAGGGGAAATCCGCCGGATCGGCCAGCCCCTCGTCGACCAGGAGCTCCGCGGCCTCGAGGTAGATCGCGGGCTTGTAGACCGAGCGCGCGATCTCGTCGTACCAGCTGTCCGGCTTGGCCTCGGAGATCTGCCCCCAGCGGCGCATCTGGGTCAGATACCAGACCGCGTCCGAATAGAAGGGATAGGTCGCGTTGTAGCGGAAGAAGACGTTGAAGTCGGGCACCTCGCGCACGTCGCCCTTCTCGTATTCGAAGGTGCCGGTCATCGAGTTGGCGATCACCTCGTAATCCGCGCCCACGTATTCGGGCCGCGACAGGATCTCGACCGCCTCCTCGCGGTTGGCGTTGCCGTTCTCGTCGAGCCACATGGCCGCGCGGATCAGCGCCTTGATGACGGCGAGCGTGGTGTTGGGGTTCTCCTCGGTGAACTCGGCGGTCAGGCCGAAGACCTTCTCGGGGTTGTTCTTCCAGATCTCGTAATCGGTCACGACCGGCACGCCGATGCCCTTGAAGACCGCCTGCTGGTTCCAGGGCTCGCCCACGCAATAGCCGTGGATCGTGCCCGCCTCGAGCGTCGCGGGCATCTGCGGCGGCGGGGTCACCGAGAGGAAGACATCGGCGTTGACCTGGCCGGTGGCGTCGCCCTCGCCGTAGAAGCCCGGGTTCAGCCCGCCGGCGGCAAGCCAGTAGCGCAGCTCGTAATTGTGGGTGGAGACCGGAAAGACCATGCCCATGTTGAAGGCTTCGCCGTTGTCGCGGAAGCTTTCGACCACCGGCGCCAGGGCCTCGGCCGAGATCGGGTGCTGGGGCCGTCCGTCCTCCATGACGGGGATGTTGGGTTTCATCATCTCCCAAACCTCGTTCGACACGGTGATGCCGTTGCCGTTGAGGTCCATGGAGAAAGGCGTGACGATATGCGCCTCGGTGCCGTAGCCGATGGTCGCCGCCAGGGGCTGGCCGGCGAGCATATGCGCCCCGTCGAGCGTGCCGTCGATGACGCCGTCCAGCAGCACCTTCCAGTTGGCCTGCGCCTCGAGCGTCACGAAAAGCCCTTCGTCGAGGAAATAGCCCTGCTCGTAGGCCACCGCGAGCGGCGCCATGTCGGTGAGCTTGATGAAGCCGAAGGTCAGCTCGTCTTTCTCGAGAGGCAGCATCTCGGCCAGGGCCGGGCTGGTGAGCGCAGTGGTGGCCGCGAGGCCAAGGAGGATATTCTTCATGTCGCATCCTGTTGGTGAGGCCGGAGGAGATGGCCGGAAACGCGAAAAAAGCCGCTGACGCGCCCTGCCCCTTCGGAAAAGGAAACAGAGGGTCGAGCGGCTTTGCTCAGACAACCCGGACGTTCGGGAAATTCAGGTCGGAAAGCGCCCCGTTGCGCCTTCGTGGGTCCACCATGCGGTGCCCGGGGTCAGCCCGGCAAGCCTCGCGAGCCCTTGAGCGCGCGGATGTTCTGCATTGCAGCAAAAATTCCGGCACCTGCCGAAAAATGCAGCATCAAAAGGACGCCGGATCGAACCTGGCACCGTCGAAGAAGGTGTTTCCGGGCGATGTCAGCACCCCGTGGACGCCGGTGACCTGGGAATCGCCGGCGAAGGCACCCTCGACCCGCGAGGAGGCCGGCGGCAGGATCGCGCTGGTCTGCGCCAGCGCCGCGCGGTGGATGTCGCTGCGAAAGGTGCGCTCGGCGCTGCGCATGGCGCTGGCGCGGTCGAGCCCGGTCCGCGCGGCAAGCTGGCTGCCGATCCAGGCCGCCTGGCTGCGCCAGGGGAAATGCGCGGCGCCTTCGTGGAAGCTGAGGAAGGGCTGGACCTCGCGCATGCCGAGCCCGCCGCCCAGGTCGAACTGCCCGGTGAAGGCCCGTTCGATCAGCTCGGCCCCGACGTCGAGGTATTCCCGCCGCGCCAACAGCTCGGCGGCCAGCGAACGCGCATCGGCGGCCTCGAGCCAGCGGCTCGCGCGCCAGACCGCCCGGATCAGCCGCGCGGACAGCTCCGGCTCGCCGTCGGCCCAGCCCGCGCGGGTGGCCAGCACCTTCTCGGGCGCCCAGGACCAGATCGCCTTGCCTGCCAGCAAGAGAACACCCCCGTCCTTGGCCGCGACCTGCGAGGCCCAGGGCTCGCCCACGCAGAAGGCGTCGATCTCGCCGGTCTGGATCGCATCGGCCATCAGGGGCGGCGGCACGGTGCGCACCACCAGGCTTTGCGGGCTGGGCAGACCCAGGGCGGAGAGCCAGTGGAAGACCAGCTCGGCATGCATGGAGAAGGGAAAAGGCACCCCGAAGCGCAGCGGTTTCGGCGCCCCGGAGATCAGCAGCCGACCGGCCCTTTCCGCCGCCATGAGGTCGAAGTCATGGCCCGCCGCGCGCATCTTCTCGGCCAGGGGCGCGCTGAGGCCCACCATCGTGCCGTTGACCGAGAGGACCGAGACCACGTCGAAACCCGTCGCCCCGCCGCCGAGCCCCAGCGCGGTCGCGACCGGCACCGGGGCCAGCATATGCGCCGCATCGACCTGCCCCACCGAGAGCGCGTCGCGCAGCCGCGACCAGGAGGGCGCCTGCACCAGGTCGAGGCTCAGCCCCTCGGCGGCGGCAAAGCCCATCTCCTCGGCGACAATCAGAGGCGCCGCGTCGACCAGCGGCACATAGCCCAGCGAAATCGGCGTTGTCCTCATCCCAGGAGCCTCGCCGAGGTCACCAGCGCCTGCGCCACATCGGCGATGCGCCGGTTCTGCTCCATCGCGGTGCGGCGCAGGAGGGCATAGGCCTCTTCCTCGTCGATGCCGCGGGCGCGCATGACCAGCCCCTTGGCGCGGTCGATGACCTTGCGCTCCTCGAGCGCCTTCTTGGTCTCGGCCAGCTCGGTGCGCATGCGCTTGACCATCTGGAAGCGCGCGATGGCCGCGTCGAGCACCGGTTTGACCCGCGCCCGCGTGAGCCCGTCGACCACATAGGCCGAGAGCCCCGCCTCGATCGCCGCGGTCGAGAGCGCCTGATCGGTCCGGTCGACGAACAGCGCCACCGGCCGGTCGAGCGGCCCCGAGGCCAGGGCCAGCTCCTCGAGCGTGTCGCGCGAGGGGTCGGCCTCGTCGACCAGCACCACGTCGGGGCTGTGCAGCTGGATCTGCCGCTGCAGGGCGGCGCGCTCGCCGATGATGTGGATGTCGTAGTCCCCGGCCTCGCGCAGCGCATCGACGATGAGCTTGGCGCGATCCGGGTCCGCTTCGACGATCACGATGGTGAGCACGGAGGACATGGGCTCCACCCAGCACAGCGCGCGGCGCTTGGCAAAAGAGAAGCGGCAGCGGGGGGTGATGGCTGAGGCGCTGTGCCCAAAGAATGGGCAGTTTGTGGGTGGGCCGGGTTGCGGGCTTGGGCTTGGGCTTGGGCTTGGGCTTGGGCTTGGGCTTGGGCTTGGGCTTGGGCTTGGGCTTGGGCTTGGGCTTGGGCTTGGGCTTGGGCTTGGGCTTGGGCTTGGGCTT
>NZ_JBTOLZ010000013.1:0-113304 GCF_054552075.1 Roseivivax sp. | reverse complement strand
CTTGGCCCCTATGCCGGCCTGGTGCTCCTTCAGGATGCCAATGATCTGCTCTTCGCTGAAACGGCTTTTCCGCATCGTCTGTCTCCTCGTTTGGAGAACAGGCTAACTTCAAACCGCGGATTTTTCAGGGGAGCAGGTCATCACCCAGCCGCCTGCCCATCCCACGCTTTGCCGGGTCTACAGACCAATAAAGTCTCAAACAAATATTCCTCCCCGCTATCGTTTCCAATCTCCACATCATTGTCACCGCCCCGGAAACGCCCAAGCCTCACCCAGCCTGCGCCCCAAGGTTGACACCTTTGCCCGCCAGGATTTTGCCTGACACAACCCGCGTGACGGAGGCTTCCATGGCCCTTTCCAAAACCTATGCGCTCGCAGCCGGCACTGTCGCCTCGGCCTTCGCCATCGGCTACGTGATGCAGTTCGGCCTTCCCGGCCTCGGCACCTCCTCCGACCCCATCGCGGTCAGCGGCATCACCGAGACCGCCGCACCCGCCGGCGCCTCCGCGACCGGGTTCGGCACAGCCGGCTCCTCGCTGCTCACCGGCGCTGGCGGCGGCGGAACTGCAGGGGCCTCGCTCGTGGCCCCCCCCGCGCCCGGCAACTCGCTCGCGGCATCCGACCGTGGGGTCAACGCGTCAGGCGGCCCGCTTCAAGCATCCCAGGACACACTCAAGGCATCCCCCGACACGCTCGTTGCTCTCGGCGACCCCGCCGCAACCGGCGCCAACGCGGGCTTCACCGCCACAGGCGCCCAGCCAGACCCCACCGCCACAAGCGAGACCGCAGCCGGCGAGACCACACTCGCCTCCAACGCGCAGCCCAACTTCGAAGGCCGCCTCCTGCCCCGCGACAGCGCCTCGACGCCCACTCTCGGCTCCGAGCAACGCGCCACCATCGGCGCCGCCTCCGCGACCGAGGGCAGCACCAAGGATAGCGCCGAATGCGCCATTCAGGCCCACGCCGAGACCAGCGCCGCTGCCATGGTCTCCCTCACACTCGAAGCTCCCTGTCACGGCGCAGAGCGCGTCACCCTGCACCACAGCGGCCTCATGTTCACCGCCACCACAAAGCCCGACGGCAGCCTGTCGCTCGACGTGCCCGCGCTGTCCGAGACCGCGGTCTTCATCTTCTCCTTCGCGGGCGGTGCCGGCGCAGTCGCGCAGGCCGAAGTCTCCTCCTTGAGCTTCTACGACCGCGTCGCCCTGCAGTGGCGCGGCGATGCCGGTCTCGGCTTGCACGCCCGTGAAGGCGGCGCCGAATACTTCGCCCCCGGTCACATCTGGAGCGGCGCCCCTGGCGAGGTCGCCACTGCCGCCCGCGGCGAAGGCGGTTTCCTCGTCCGGCTCGGCGATGCGGGAGCCCCCGAGCCGCTTCTCGCCGAGATCTACTCCTTCCCCGCCGGTATGGTGCGCGAGCCCGCAGATGTGGCCATTTCCGTCGAAGCCGAGGTCACCGCCGACAACTGCAGCGCCGACGTCGAAGCCCAGACCCTGGAGCGCCGCGGCGGGGCGGAGCTCTCGGTCCGTGACCTGCGGCTGTCCGTGCCGGCCTGCGATGCCGTCGGCGATTTCCTGGTGCTCGACGCGCTGGTCCGCGACATCGAGGTCGCGGCCCGCTAATCCCGCCACCGACACCTATTGAAATTCCGCTGCCCTCCGGGAAAAGTCGCGCGGGCAAATCCTGGCGACCTTGGGGGGCACCATTTTTCTCATCCGCAGACTTGCCGCCCGATGCGCCGCTCGCGCCGCACTGATGGCCGCGGCCCTGCTGCTGGCGGTGCCACATGCCAGCGCCGAGGATGTCACCCTGCGCTCGCAGGACGGCGGCGTCTCGCTTTCCGGCACGCTTCTGGGCTTTGACGGCGAATACTACCGGATCCGCTCGGAATACGGCGAGTTGACCGTCGATGCCTCCGGCGTCTCCTGCGACGGGGTCGCCTGCCCGTCCCTCACGAACTTCGTCGCTGAACTGCGCTTCTCCGGCTCCGCCACCATCGGCCGCGTGTTGCTGCCCGCCCTGATCGAAGGATTCGCCCTGCGCGAAGGCTACCGCACCGAGCGCGCCGCCCTGGGGCCCCGGGTGACCCTCTACCGCCTCATCGACGAGACCAGTGGCGCCCCCGCCGCGCGTTTCCGCATCTACAGCACCTACACGGACGAGGGCTTCGCGGATCTTCTGGCGGATGAGGCCGACATGGTCATGGCGCTGCGCGAGATCACCCCGCGCGAAGCGGCCCAGGCGCGCGAGGCAGGCCTGGGCGACCTGACCCAGGCGAAATGGTCCCGCGTGCTTGCGCTCGACGCCATGGTGCCCGTGGTCGCGCCGGGCAACCCGGTCGATCAGATTTCCCTGTCGGGTCTGAGCGCGGTCCTGTCCAGCAAGATCGCCAATTGGACGGCACTTGGCGGGCCGGATGCCCCGGTGGTGCTGCATCTGCCCGCGCCCCGATCGGGTCTGGCCCAATCGATCGAGGCGCGCCTTGGTCGCCCTCTGCCCGAGGCTTCCGACGGCGCGGTCATCCGCCACGAGAGCCAAGACGCGCTGGCCGCCGCCCTGGCCGTCGATCTCTTCGGTCTCGGCATCGCCAGCCATTCCGAGACGGGTCTCGCCAAGCGCCTCGCCCTGACCGGCCCTTGCGGCTTCACCCTCGACGCCGGCCGGCGCACCATCAAGACCGAGGATTGGCCCCTGACCGCGCCATTGTTCCTGTATCTGCCGGCCCGACGCCTGCCCAAGATCGGGCGGGATTTCATCGCCTATACAGCCTCGGCCCCGGCCCAGAACGTGATCCGGCGGGTCGGATTTACCGACCAGGCCCCCGAGGAAGTGCCGATCTCGGACCAGGGCGCGCGTCTCGCCAATGCCATAGCTGTGGCCGAGGGGCCCGAAGGCCTTTCCGCCTTGAAACGGCTTCAGACGGAACTTGCGCCGCTCAATCGGTTGACCACATCCTTCCGGTTTGAGCCGGGGTCTGCGCGGCTCGACGCGCAAAGCCGCGCCAATGTGCAAAGCCTCGCTGCCGACATCGAGGCTGGGATCTACGACAACCGCCGGCTGCTTTTTGCGGGCTTTTCCGATGGCGCCGGCCCGGCCGCCGCCAATCTTGCCATCGCGCGCAAGCGCGCCGAGGCGGTCCGCGACGCGGTGCTGGCCGAGGCGGAAGCCGCCGACCTGGACCGGATCGAAATCGGCACCGAAGGCTTCGGCGAGGCCATGCCCATGGCCTGCGACGACACCCAATGGGGTCGCGGTGCGAATCGGCGGGTCGAGGTCTGGCTGCATTAGATCAGCCCCTCAGCGCGGAAGCTGAGCGCGCCCTTCTTGCCGATCACCAGGTGGTCATGCAGGACCACGCCCATGACCTCGGCCGCCGCGGCAACCTGCTGTGTCATCGCGATGTCGGCCTCGGACGGCGCGGCGTCGCCGGATGGATGGTTGTGCACAAGAATCAGGGCCGAGGCGTTCAGCTCGAGCGCGCGTTTGATCACCTCACGCGGGTAGACCGGCACATGATCGACCGTACCGCGCGCCTGGGCTTCGTCGGCGATCAGCACGTTCTTGCGATCGAGGAACAGCAGGCGAAACTCCTCGATCTCGCGGTTGGCGAGCGCAGTCCGGCAGTAGTCCAGGAGCGCCTGCCAGCTCGAGACCACGGGCCGGTTGATCACGCGCGCGCGGGCCAGGCGCTGCGCCGCGGCCTCGATGACCTTGAGCTCGCAGATTACGGCCGGGCCGACACCCTCGACCTCGGCCAGGCGGGTCGCGGGGGCGGCCAGCACCTGACCGTAGTCCCCGAACGTCTCGATCAGGCGGCGCGCAAGAGGTTTCACGTCCCGGCGCGGAATCGTCCTGAATAGAACCAGCTCAAGAAGCTCGTAATCCGGCACCGCCTCGGCCCCGCCCGTGAGGAAGCGGTCGCGCAACCGTTGCCGGTGGTCGCGCAGGTATGAAGGCAGGACGGGGCCGCCCGCATCCCGCGGCGGGGTGTCGAACAGCTGGCCCTGCGCTTCTGAAAATCCGCGTATGAACATGCCCGCAGGCTGCCGCGCCGCGAGTTAAAGCGGGATTAACGGCGCTGCAGAATATTTTTTCAGCGTCTTAACCCTTTCTTCACACCTTTCGGGGAATTCTACCGGCAGACCCGGCATTCAGGGTCCCCCAAGCGCTCGTTTCCCCAAAACGCGCCCCCGCGGCCCTGACCAGGCCGCGGGGAAAGCTCGGGTCACTCCGCCGCGTCGCGCCGCGGCAGAACCCAGTCGGGACGCGGGAAGTGGCAGGTGTAGCCGTTCGGGATCCGCTCCAGGTAATCCTGGTGCTCCGGCTCGGCTTCCCAGAAGTCGCCGACAGGTTCGACCTCGGTGACCACCTTGCCCGGCCAGAGGCCGGACGCCTCGACATCCGCGATCGTGTCGAGCGCCGTCTGTTTCTGCGCCTCATCGACATAGTAGATCGCCGATCGATAGGAGAGACCGATGTCATTGCCCTGACGATTGAGCGTGGTCGGATCGTGGATCTGGAAGAAGACCTCCAGAAGCCGCCGGTAGGAGATGCGCGCCGGGTCGAAGATGATCTCGATGCCCTCGGCATGGGTGCCGTGATTGCGGTAAGTCGCGTTTGGGACGTCGCCGCCGGTGTAGCCGACCCGAGTGCCCTCGACACCGTCGAGCTTGCGGATGAGATCCTGCATGCCCCAGAAGCAGCCTCCGGCCAAGACCGCGCGTTGATGTTCGCTCATGCTCTTTCCTCCACCTGGTCAAGATATCGGCCGTAGCCCTCGGCCTCCATGTCGTCGCGATGCACGAACCGCAAGGCCGCCGAATTGATGCAGTAGCGCAGCCCGCCTCGGTCGGCCGGACCGTCCGGGAACACATGGCCCAGATGGCTATCGCCGTGCTTGGACCGAACCTCGGTCCGGATCATGCCGTGGGTGGTGTCGCGTAGCTCGGCGATATTCGCAGGCTCGATCGGTTTCACGAAGCTGGGCCAACCGCAGCCCGAGTCATACTTGGAAGAGGAGGCAAAAAGAGGTTCGCCGGAAACGATGTCCACGTAGATGCCCGGTTCCTTGTTCTGCAGATAGCGGCCCGTGCCCGGCCGCTCGGTGCCGTTTTCCTGGGTGACACGGTAGCTCTCGGGCTCGAGCGCCGCGACGATGTCGGGGTCTTTGCGGTAGTCGGCCATGGGCCCCTCTTGGTCAGTGATCCTTTGGGTTCAAGATGGGGCCCTGCAGCGCGAACGCAACGGGGGGATTTTCGGCGCCAACCCGCCGCGAGATGCCAAACCTCTCGGCGACCGGGCGCCATCGACGCGGCAAGCCCGGGAACCGGCAAGGAGTCGCACCGCCCAAACCCACACCGCGGGCGGGCCAGCGCTCAAAATTCGACGTCGCCAAGCGAGGTGGCGACAGGCCCCAGCCAAGCGCCCATGTCTTGCCCAGCCCCGGCGCCGATCCTCGGCAACGGGGCCGAGCAGAGCAAAGGAGTATTGCTATGACCATCCACAGCAAGACCCTGGGCGTCACCGCCCTTCTTGCCTCCACCGCGCTTGCCGCCGGGGTGCAGGCCCAGACCGCGCCCGACAGCAGCCTGTCCGCGCCCGAGGACAGCAGCCAAACGAGCCCGCTCGGCATGGAGGCCCCGCGCGCGGCTGGCGGCGCGCCCGAGACACTGGACGCGCTGGTGACGGCCTATGAGGACGGGCTGCCGCCCATGGCCGAGGTCTCCGACCTGCCCTCCGACGCGGCGATCGAAACCATGGCGATCTCCGACTTTCCGGACGCGGCCCCGGGCGAGGCGGAGCGCCTCGACCTCGCGCTGGCTGATGCCGAGGGCGAGCTGACCGAGATCCAGGATGCCGTGGCCGCCAATGCCGCGCTCAGCGACGCTCTGGAGGCCGAAGGCTACGCCCCGGAGGACGTGATCGGCGTCTTCGCGGGCAGCGCCGGCACCGTGGAGCTGCTGATCGACGACCGCGCCTGACGCCCACCGGCCCCCGCGACTTCCCCGCGCGGGGGCCGGACACCGAAGGCCCATTTGGTCGGGACGGGCATCAAGTCAGTCGTAAAGTCGCAATGAATTCATAGGGGCTGCGCGCGCTGTCTGCCTTGTATTCCCCGGCAGCTCGACGCGAGCCGCAAATTGGTGACCAGGCCGCCTATTCACGCTACCCCCGTAGGCTCACCACTCTTCCGGCAACCGCGCCAAGGCCCAGCGCGCCGCATCGCGCACCGTGGGGTCGTCGTCCGCCGTCAAGGCGCGCGCCACTTCCCGCAGCCCCGCATCGCCGGAATTCCCGATGGCATAGGCCACGTTCCGCACGAAGCGGTCGCGGCCGATCCGCTTGATGGGCGAGCCGGAAAACCGCGCGCGGAATCCGGCGTCGTCGAGCAGTGCGAGCTCGGCCAAGGGCGGCGCCAGAAGGTCGTCGCGGGCCTGGTATTTGGCCTCCTGGGCCTCGGCGGCAAACTTGTTCCAGGGGCAGACCGCAAGGCAGTCGTCGCAGCCGTAGATCCGGTTGCCGAGGCCGGGGCGCAGCCCCTCGTCGACCGGGCCCTTGTGCTCGATGGTGAGGTAGGAAATGCAGCGCCGCGCGTCGAGCTGGTAGGGTGCCGGGAAGGCATCGGTCGGGCAGACGTCGAGGCAAGCGCGGCAACTGCCGCAGTGATCGCTCTCGGGCGCGTCGCGGTCCAGATCGAGCGTGGTGAAGAGCGCGCCGATGAAGAACCAGGAGCCCATCTCGCGGCTGACCAGGTTGGTATGCTTGCCCTGCCAGCCGAGGCCAGCCGCCTGGCCCAGGGGCTTTTCCGCGACCGGGGCGGTGTCAACGAAGACCTTGATCTCGGGCGCGCCCTCGGCGGCCTCGATCAACCAACGGCCCAGGCGCTTCAACCGTTTCTTAACAACATCATGGTAGTCTCGATTCTGTGCATAGACCGAGATCGCCGCACGGTCGGGTTGGCCCAGCACCTCCAGCGGGTCATGCCCGGGCGTGTAGCTCTCGCCCAACATGATGATGGATTTTGCCTCGGGCCAGAGGACGCGCGGGTCCCCGCGCCAGGTGGCACGATCCTCGAGCCAGGACATCTGGCCATGCCGCCCTGCTGCGAGAAAGGCGCGCAGGCGTTCGGGCACCTCTGGAATGTCGTCGGGTCCGCAGATCCGGCAAAGTGTGAAGCCCTGCGCGCGGGCCTCTTCCTTGAGGCGGGTCGTCAGATCCATGTGGTCCCCTCGGCGTGATCGGGCAGGCGCTCGGGGCGATCCACTGCGCACCCAATGGTGCGATCGGGGGAGCGTTCGGGGTGATCCAACGCGCACCCCTTGGCGTGACCGGAGGTGCGCTCGGGTCGCTCCAACGCGCACCGCTTGGCGTGATCGGGAGAGTGTTCCGTTCGATCCGATGCACACCCCGTGGCGTGACCGGGGGAGGGTTCGGATCGATTCGATGTACACCCTTGTGCGCGATCGGAGAGGCGCGCGATTAGAGCCGAGGGAAAGCGTGCGGTCAGCTCAGTTGAGAAGCGCTCGGCCAAATCAATACGGCCATCCGGCGCAGACCCGACGACTCGCCGCCCCGGAACCATGCCCACCCCCGGGCATGATCGGGCCAAAAATACTCCGGGGGTGCGGGGGCGGAGCCCCCGCTCGGGCGACCCGCGCCGAAGGCGTGGGGCGCAACCAAAACCAGAGCCAGGAGGACAGACCCAACCACCAAAACCCCACGTCGAAACCGCGTGAGGCGCAGGATCAGAAATCGAGGTCGGCATAATGCGGCGGCTGCGGGAAGCCGGGCAACTGGTCGGCGAGGATCGAGCGGAAGGCGGGCCGCGACTTGATCTTCGCGTACCAGTCCTTCACCGCCGCCTGCCGGTTCCAGTCGACGTCCGAGATGTAATCCAGCGCCGAGAGATGCGCGGCGGCGGCGAAATCGGCGAGCGTCATCACGTCCCCCGCCAGCCAGCGGCGGTGGTCGAGCAGCCAGGCCATGTAGTCGAGGTGATACTTGATCGCCTTGGCCCCGGCCTTGACGTTGGAACTGTCCGGGAAGCCCGCCTTCATCACCTTCTTGTTCACCCGCTCGTAGAGCAGCTTGGAGGTGACCTCGTTGTGAAACTTGTCGTCGAACCAGCCGACCAGCCGGCGCACCTCGTAGCGCGCGTCCGCACCGCGCGGCAGCAGCGCGGGCTCGGGGTGCTTCTCCTCGATCCACTCACAGATCGCCGCGCTCTCGGCCATGGTCTTGCCGTCGATCTTCAGGATCGGCACCTTGGCCGCCGGGTTCCGGCGCAGGAAATCGGGATCCTTCTCCCAGTAGCGCTCTTCGATCAGCTCGACCTCGATCCGTTTCTCGGCGAGGCTGAGCCGCACCTTGCGGCAGAAGGGCGACAGCGGCACGTGGTAGAGCTTTGCCATGAAGGGGTCCGAAACGCTTCCTGAAATCCGTCTTGTCTCTAGCGCCTGCGGGCCAAGCTGTTCAACCATCCAAGGGCCCCCAAGGCACCGCGGGGCGGGGTTACGCCGCCCCGAAACAGGCCGCGCGGCCGTCGCGCTCGATCGTGGCCGCCCCGTCGAGGATCGAGGCCGCGCGCCGGCGCACCGCGCCCGAGGGGTCGGCGGCGGAGCGGCCCTTGGGGTCGGGCAGGATCGCGGCCAGCCGCGCAGCCTGGGTCGGGCTCAGATCGGCGGCGCTGACGCCGAAGTAATGCCGGGCGGCGGCCTCGACGCCGAAGACGCCCTCGTCGAACTCGGCGACGTTCAGATAGACCTCGAGGATGCGGCGCTTGGGCCAAACCGCCTCGATCGCCGGGGTGATCACCGCCTCGAGCGCCTTCCGCGACCAGCTGCGCCCGTGCCAGAGGTAGACGTTCTTCACCACCTGCTGGGAGATGGTCGAGGCGCCGCGGTTGCCGCCCTCCTCGATGGCGTCGCGGATCGCGGTCATGTCGAAGCCCCAGTGACGGCAGAAATTCGCGTCCTCGGCGGCCACCGCGGCGCGCAGCATGACCGGGGCGATGCGCTCGGCCGGGACCCAGTCGCGGGCCACGCCGTCGAGCCGTCGGGCCTCGGCGATGATGTAGGGCGTCGTCGGCGGCGGCACGATTCGATAGAGCCCCACGGCGAGCGCCAGGATCACCGCCAGGGCGAGCACCCCGCGCAGGCCCCAGCGCAGCAATAGCCGGCCGGGGCGCAGGCGGGCGGGCTTGGTCTTGGTTTTGGGTTTGCTCGATTTCTTGGCCATGGCTCTCTCATAGCCGGGCGGGCCGGGGGGCGGCAAAGCAAAAGGCGCGGGACCGCGGGCCAGGACCTCGGGTCGCCGGGCCAAGACCGCCCCGCCAGCGAAAAGGGCCACCCCGGCGAGGCGGCCCCTTGCTCAATTCACCGCACGCCCGCTAGGGCGCGCCCGCAGATCACTCCGCCGGGACGGCGTGGTCCTCGATGCCCAGCGGATGCTCGATCTTGTCCAGCATCTCCTTCGGGCAGACCTGCAGGAAGCGGGCCTTCTCCTCGTCCCAGTGCTGCAGGATCTCGGCGGCCTTGCGGCTGCCGGTCTCTTCCTGGTGGCGCTGGATCAGCCCTTTCAGCTCGGCCTCCCAATGGGCGGTGTTCACCGGGCAGGCGACCAGGCTCTCCATGTTGATCAGCTCGGGCGCGCGGCCCTCGGGATCGTAGAGATAGGCCATGCCGCCGGTCATGCCCGCGCCGAAGTTGGCGCCGATCGAGCCCAGGATCACCGCGACCCCGCCGGTCATGTATTCGCAGCCGTTCGAGCCGCAGCCCTCGACCACCACATGCGCGCCGGAGTTCCGCACGGCGAAGCGCTCGCCCGCCCGGCCCGCGGCGAAGAGGTAGCCCGCCGTCGCGCCGTAAAGCACGGTGTTGCCGATGATCGTGTTGTCGGCGGCCACCAGGGGCGAGGCCATGGGCGGACGCACCACCACGGTGCCGCCCGAGAGCCCCTTGCCGACGTAGTCGTTGGCATCGCCCGAGACCTCGATCTTCAGCCCCGGCGCCGCGAAGGCCCCGAGCGACTGCCCGGCCGAGCCGGTCAGCTTCACCGTCAGGTGGTTCGGCTGCAGCGAATTGCGCATGCCGAAGCGCTCGACGATATGGCTCGAGGTGCGCGTGCCCACGGTTCGGTGCGTGTTCTGCACCGCGTAGGAGAGCTGCATCTTCTCGCCGTCGTTCAGGAAGCGCGCAGCGTCCTTCACGATCTCGGCGTCGAGCGTGTCGTCGACCTCGTTGCGCGGACCGTTGCGGTCGAAGACCACGTCGTCGGCGCCGTCGACCCGGATCAGAAGCGGGTTCAGGTCCAGGTCGTCGAGGTGGTCCGACCCGCGGCTCACCTGGCTCAGCAGGTCGGCCCGGCCGATCACCTCGTCGAGCGACCGCGCGCCGATCTGGGCCAGAAGCTCGCGCACCTCCTGGGCGTAGAAGGTGATCAGGTTCACCACCTTGTCGGCATTGCCGGTGAACTTCTCGCGCAGGTCATCGTCCTGGGTGCAGACGCCCACCGGGCAGGTGTTCGACTGGCACTGGCGGACCATGATGCAGCCCATGGCAATGAGCGCGGCGGTGCCGATGCCGTATTCCTCGGCGCCCATCATCGCCGCCATGACGATGTCGCGGCCCGTGCGCAGACCGCCGTCGGTCCGCAGGGTGACGCGGCTGCGCAGGTTGTTCATCGACAAGACTTGGTGCGCCTCGGTCAGGCCCATCTCCCAGGGCAGGCCCGCGTATTTGATCGAGGTCGCCGGCGAGGCGCCGGTGCCGCCGTTGTGCCCCGAGATCAGGATCACGTCGGCCTTGGCCTTGGCCACGCCCGCGGCGATCGTGCCGACCCCGGAGGAGGCCACCAGCTTCACCGTCACCTTGGCGCGCGGGTTGATCTGCTTGAGGTCGTAGATCAGCTGCGCCAGGTCCTCGATCGAGTAGATGTCGTGGTGCGGCGGCGGCGAGATCAGCGTCACGCCGGGCGTCGAATGGCGCAGCTTGGCGATCAGCTGGGTGACCTTCATGCCCGGAAGCTGGCCGCCCTCGCCGGGCTTGGCGCCCTGGGCCACCTTGATCTCGAGCTCCTCGCAGTTCAGCAGGTATTCCGCCGTGACCCCGAAGCGGCCCGAGGCCACCTGCTTGATCTTGGCCGAGCGGTTGTCGCCGTTGGTGTCGGGGGTGAAATCCTTGGGATCCTCGCCGCCCTCACCGCTGTCGGACTTCGCGCCGATGCGGTTCATCGCGATCGAGAGCGTCCTGTGCGCCTCAGGCGACAGCGCCCCCAGCGACATGCCCGGCGTCACGAAGCGCTTGCGGATCGAGGTGATGCTTTCCACCTCCTCGATGGGCACCGGCTTGCCGAGCGGCTTGATGTCCAGCAGGTCGCGCAGGTGGATCGGCGGGTTTGCCCGCATCGCCTTGGAGAACTGCGACCAAAGCTCGTAGGATGCGCGGTCGCAGGCCGCCTGCATGAGGTGCATGGTCTGCGCGCCCCAGGCGTGGGTCTCGCCGGACTTGCGGGCCTTGTAGAAACCGCCGATCGGCATGACGTCGCGGCCACCGCGGAAGCCCAGCGCGTGGATTTCCTCGACCTTCTTCTGGATGCCCGAGACGCCGATGCCCGAGATCCGGCTGATCATGCCGGGGAAATACTCGGCGCACATGGCGCGGCTGAGGCCCACCGCCTCGAAGTTGAGCCCGCCCCGGTAGGAGGAGACCACCGAGATGCCCATCTTCGACATGATCTTCAGCACGCCCAGGTCGATGGCGTCGCGGTAGCGGCGCATCGCCTCGGTCAGCGTGCCGTCGAGCAGATCGCGGCGGATGCGGTCGGCGATCGTGTCCTCGGCGAGATAGGGGTTCACCACCGTCGCGCCGGCGCCGATCAGCACCGCGAAGTAATGCGGGTCGATGCATTCCGCCGAGCGCACGTTGAGCGAGCAGAAGGTGCGCAGGCCCTTGCGGGTCAGATGGCTGTGCACGGCGCTGGTCGCGAGGATCATCGGCATGGCGACCTTGTCCTCGTCGGCGCGGTGATCGGTCAGGGTGATGTGCCCCGCGCCCGAGCGCACCGCGTCCTCGGCCTCGGCGCGGATGCGCTCGAGGTTCTCCTTCAGGGTGTCGCGCCCGCCGCCGGTCGGGAAGGTGCAGTCGGTCTCGACCATCTCGGCGTTGAAATGCGTCTTCAGCTCCTCGAACTGGGCATTGCCGACGAAGGGCGTGTCGAGCACCAGGATCTCGGTCTGCGACGAGCTTTCATCGAGCACGTTCTTGAGGTTGCCGAAGCGCGTCTTCAGCGACATCACGCGGAACTCGCGCAGGCTGTCGATCGGCGGATTGGTCACCTGGCTGAAGTTCTGCCGGAAGTAATGCGACAGCGGGCGGTAACGCTTGGACAGCACCGCCGAGGGCGTGTCGTCGCCCATTGAGGCGACGCTTTCCTTGCCATCCTCGGCCATGGGCACGAGGATCTGCTCGATCTCCTCGATGGTGTAGCCCGCGGCGATCTGGCGGCGGCGCAGCTCGCCCGCATCGAACAGCGGCGTCTCCTGCACGCCGCTCAGCGGCTCGTCGAGCTCGGTGATCTTGCCGACCCAATCGCCGAAGGGCTGGGCGGCGGCGAGCTTGTTCTTGATCTCGACGTCGTGGAAGAGCTTCTTCTCGGCCATGTCGACGGCGATCATCTGGCCGGGGCCAAGCGCGCCCTTCTCCTTCACGGTGGCCTCGTCGGTGGGCACCATGCCCGCCTCGGAGCCCGCGATCAGCAGGTCGTCGCCGGTCACCACATAGCGCATCGGGCGCAGGCCGTTGCGGTCGAGCCCGCCGCAGACCCAGCGGCCGTCGGTCATGGCCAGCGCCGCCGGGCCGTCCCAGGGCTCCATGACCGAGTTGCAGTAGGAGTACATGTCGCGCCAGGCCTGGGGCAGTTCCTCGGCCTGCTTGGACCAGCTCTCCGGCACCAGCATGGTCTTGGCCATGGGCGCGTTGCGGCCCGCGCGCACCAGCACCTCGAAGACCGCGTCGAGCGCGGCCGAATCCGAGGCGCCGTTGGCGATGATCGGTTTGATGTCGCCTGCCATCTCTCCGAAGGTCGCCGAGGCCATGCGGATCTCGTGGCTCTTCATCCAGTTGGTGTTGCCCTTCAGCGTGTTGATCTCGCCGTTATGGGCGAGCATCCGGAAGGGCTGGGCCAGCCACCACTGCGGGAAGGTGTTGGTCGAATAGCGCTGGTGGTAGATCGCGAAGGCGCTCTCGAAGCGGTCGTCCTGCAGATCGGGATAGAACTCGGCCACGTCCTGGGCGAGCATCATGCCCTTGTAGATGATCGACCGGCAGGACAGCGAGGCGATGTAGAGCTGGTTCACCCCGGCGGCCGCCGCGGCCTTCTCGATGCGGCGGCGGATGACGTAGAGCTCGCGCTCGAAGGTCTCCTCGTCCACGCCGCGGGCGTTGGAGATCAGGATCTGCTCGATCTCGGGGCGGGTGGCATTGGCCTTCTCGCCCAGGCAGTCGACGGTCACCGGCACGTGGCGCCAGCCGTAGATGTAGTAACCCATGCGCAGGACCTCGGTCTCCACGATGGTCCGGCAGGTCTCCTGGGCGCCGAAATCGGTGCGCGGCAGGAAGACCTGGCCGACGGCCATGAGCTGGTCCTTGCGCGGCGTGTGGCCGGTGCGCTCGATCTGGTCGTAGAAGAAGGAGACGGGGATCTGCACGTGGATGCCCGCGCCGTCGCCGGTCTTGCCGTCGGCGTCCACGGCCCCCCGGTGCCAGATCGCCTTCAGCGCCGAGATGCCGGATTCCACCACCTTCCGCGAGGGCGTCCCGTCGAGCGAGACAACCAGCCCCACCCCGCAGGAGGAATGTTCCTCGGCCTCGGAATAGAGACCGTTCTCGGCCAGCCACTTGCGCTTGGCCTCCATTTCGGCGGCCCAGTTTGCGTCGTATTTGGTCATGGCAGATCCTCCTCTGACACGAAGGGGTTACATGCTTCGTATTCGGACCGCGTGTGGCGGGTGTGCGCGCCGGGCAGCCGCAGGGCGGCGATGGCGCGGTCCGTGGAAATCTCGGACACCAGGGGGAAGGCGCGCGCCGCCTCGAAAAGCCCCGGCATCAGTTCATAAGTCTCGTCGCCGTCGTCGCGTAGCCAGAGATGGCTGCCGCAGGTCCCGCAGAAGGCCCGCTCCGAGAAGGCCGAGCTGCGGTAGCGCGTCACCGGCCCGTCGATCTCGAGCCCCTCGGGGCCGGCGGCGAACATCGCGTAGAGGCTGCCGGTCCAGCGGCGGCACATGGCGCAGTGGCAGACCCGCAGCTCGGGGTCATGCGCCGCCACGCGGATCGTCACCGCGCCGCAGAGGCACCGCCCGACCAGCGCGTCGGGCGTCGTGCCGGCCTGGGCCTCGATGCTCACTCGGCCGCCACCGCCGCGGCGCCGTCGAACTGGCGCAGCACCGCGTCGGCGCAGTCGCGGCCGTCGCGGATCGCCCAGACCACCAGGCTCGCGCCGCGCACGATGTCGCCCACGGCGTAGACGCCGGGCAGCGCGGTCGCGCCGGTGGTGAACTCGGCCTTCACGGTGCCCCAGCGGGTCACCTCCAGCTCGGGCGTGTCCCAGAGCGTCGGCAGCGCCTCGGCCTCGAAGCCCAGCGCCTTGATCACCAGGTCTGCGGGCTCGTCGTAGTCCGAGCCCTCGATGATCTCGGGGCTCTGGCGGCCGGTGGCATCGGGCGCGCCGAGGCGCATCTTCTGCACCACCACGGCGCTGACCGGCTCGCCCTTGAAGCCCTTGGGCGCGGTCAGCCATTCGAACTGGACGCCCTCTTCCTCGGCGTTGGCGACCTCGCGCTGCGAGCCGGGCATGTTCTGCCGGTCGCGGCGGTAGAGGCACTTCACGCTGGTCGCGCCCTGCCGGATCGAGGTCCGCACGCAGTCCATGGCGGTGTCGCCGCCGCCGATGACCACCACGCGCTTGCCCTTGGCGTTCAATTCGCCGCTCTCGAACTCCGGCACGTCGTCACCGAAGTTCACCGCCCGGTTCGAGGCGGTCAGGAAGTCGATGGCGCGCACGATGCCCGGCGCGCCGGAGCCCGGCCCCTGCAGCTCGCGGCTCTTGTAGACGCCGGTGGCGATGATCACCGCGTCATGCTTTTCGCGGATCTCGGCGAAGGTGATGTCCTCGCCCACCGCGCAGTTGAGCTGGAAGGTCACGCCGCCCTCTTCGAGCTGCACGTTGCGGCGCATGACCACTTCCTTCTCGAGCTTGAAGCCCGGAATGCCATAGGTCATCAGCCCGCCCGCGCGGTCGTGGCGGTCGTAGACGGTGACCTGCACGCCGGCGCGGCGCAGCACGTCCGCCGCCGCGAGGCCGCCCGGGCCCGCGCCGATGATGCCGACGCTCTCGGGCCGCTCAGAGGCGGGCGCGATGGGCTGCACCCAGCCTTCTTCCCAGGCGGTGTCGGTGATGTGCTTTTCCACCGCGCCGATGGTCACGGTGCCGTGGCCCGACTGTTCGATCACGCAATTGCCTTCGCAGAGCCGGTCTTGCGGGCAGATGCGGCCGCAGATCTCGGGGAAGGTATTGGTGGCCTGGGAGATCTCGTAGGCCTCCTGCAGGCGGCCCTCGGCGGTCAGCCGGAGCCAGTCGGGGATGTTGTTGTGCAGCGGGCAATGCGACTGGCAGTAGGGCACGCCGCACTGCGAACAGCGGCCGGCCTGTTCCTCGGCCTTCCGCTCGGCAAATTCCGCGTAGATCTCCTGAAAGTCGCGGGCGCGCTCCTCGGCGGTGCGCTTCTGGGGCATGTCCCGCCCCACGGACACGAATTTCAGCATCGGCTGCTTCGCCATGACAATATCCTCGGATTCCCTCTTGGCGGTCTCATATAGCCAGCCTCGGGAAAAGAAAAGTAACACATGCTGACCTATATCGCAAAAGTTTCGCCGCTTCCGCAAAAGCGCCTGGCCTTGCGACACAAAAATAGGTCCGATTTGCGACATATTTTCCGGCTTCCTTGGACGATCCCCGCGCGGTAGCAGGATCTCACGACCTATTTCTTCTTGGATTTCCGCCCCATGTCGCTGTTTCACCTTGTCATTCTGGCCCTGATTCAGGGCATCACCGAGTTCCTGCCGATCTCCTCCTCGGGCCATCTGATCCTGCTGCCCGGCCTCACCGGGGCCGAGGACCAGGGGCTCGCGCTCGACGTGGCGGTGCATGTCGGCACGCTCGGGGCGGTGATCCTCTATTTCTGGGCCGATGTGCGGGTGGCGCTCGCGGGCACGCTCCGGCTCCTGCGCGGGCGGATCGACACCCGCGGCGCCTTCCTCGCGCTCTGCCTCCTGGTCGCCACCCTGCCGGTGATGCTGGTGGGCCTGGTGCTGCATGCCACCGGGCTCGACGCGGCGCTGCGCTCGGTCGCGGTGATCGGCTGGGCGATGCTGGGCTTTGGGCTGGTGCTCTACTGGGCCGACCGCACCGGCCCCGAGACCCGCGCCGCCGAGGCCTGGACCCTGCGCCACGCGGTGGTCCTAGGCCTCTGGCAGGTGCTGGCGCTGATCCCCGGCACCTCGCGGGCGGGCATCACCATCACCGGCGCCCGGCAGCTCGGCTACGCCCGCCACGACGCGGCGCGGCTGGCGATGCTGATGTCGATCCCGACGATCCTGGCCTCGGGCGGGCTTCTGGGGATCGAAGCCCTGGTCGCCCCCGGCGCCTTCCCCTGGGGCGACGCGGGGATTGCGGCGCTCCTGGCCTTCCTCGCCGCGCTGGCGGCCCTGGCGCTGATGATGCGGCTTCTGAACACGCTGAGCTTCACGCCTTACGTGATCTACCGGGTGATCCTCGGCGCGGGCCTCCTGGTCTACGCCTACAGCTGACGCGCCCCCCTGCACGCGGCCAAGGCCCGCCGCGCGCCCTAGCCCTCCGGGCCCTCCGCCCCGAAGACCTCCCGGCTGTCCTCCGGCGCCTCGTCCCGGTCGAACATCCCGTAGTCGCGCAACACATGCGCCACCCGCAGCCGGTAGTCCGAGAAGACCCCCGCGCGCCCCTTGCCCTGGGCGCCGCGATGCGCCGCCAGCCGGCGCCAGCGCGCCACCGCCTCTTCGTCCTCGAAAAAGGAGATCGACAGGAGCTTCTCGGGGTTGGTCAGGCTCTGGAAGCGCTCGACCGAGAGGAAGCCCTCCACCTCCTCGACCATGGGCCGCATCTCGGCCGCGATGTCGAGATACTCCGCCCGGCGCCCCTCGGCCGGGATGACTTCGAAAATGATGGCGATCATGGCGTCCTCCTCCTCGCGCGCCCTCCTACCGCAACCGCGCCCCGGGCAAAACGCCCCTCCCCCTCAGGCATGACGCGCCACAATCACCACCCCGCGCCCCACCCCTCTTCATGCATGACCGGGCCGAAAATACTCCGGAGAGCCCGAGAGGCAGCGCCTCTCGGTCGCCCCGGGGCCGGCTCGATGCCGGCCCCGGGCGATCCCCCCACGCCACATCGGGCTTAACACGCCACACCAACCACCCCGCACCCCGCCCCGCTTCATGCATGACCGGGCCGGAAATACTCCGGAGAGCCCGAGAGGCAGCGCCTCTCGGTCGCCCGGGGCCGGCTCGATGCCGGCCCCGGGCGATCCCCCCGCGCCCCATCGGGCCCAACGCGCCACACCAACCAACCCGCGCCCCGCCCCGCTTCATGCATGACCGGGCCGAAAATACTCCGGAGAGCCCGAGAGGCAGCGCCTCTCGGTCGCCCGGGGCCGGCTCGATGCCGGGCCCGGGCGATCCCCCCCCGAACTCACGCCGCCCGCCCCGGCGTCAGGATATGGCGCAGGAGCGCCACCGGGTGGCGGCGCAGGGTGAGGCGCATGGCGACGTAATCCTCGACCACCTCCTCGCCCTCGGTCATCGCGGGCAGGACCGCCGCGGGCTCGCGGATCGCCTCGCCCTCCATGTCGCCGGCAAAAAGCGGCAGCTCGCCGGTCTCGGACAGCGCCCGCGCCTCCCAGAGCGCGTCGCGGCGGCTGAGCGCCAGCCCGGCGAAGACATCCGCCTCGGCCAGCCGGGTCAGCACCCGCGCGCCCAGCCCGGCCCGGCGCCAGACGTCGCGCACCGAGCGGTAGCCGTTGCCGCGCGCGGCGGTCAGCCAGACCGCGTCCTCCTCGGCCAGGCCCTTGATCTGGCGGAACCCCAGCCGCAGCGCCAGCCCGCCTTGGCCGTCGGGCTCCATGACGTTGTCCCAGTAGCTCTCGTTGATCGCCACCGGACGCACCTCGACGCCGTGCTCGCGGGCGTCGCGGACGATCTGGGCGGGGGCGTAGAAGCCCATGGGCTGGGCGTTCAGCAGCGCGCAGGCGAAGATCCCGGGGTGATGGCACTTCAGCCAGGCCGAGGCATAGACCAAAAGCGCGAAGCTCGCCGCATGGCTTTCGGGAAAGCCGTAGGAGCCGAAGCCCTCGATCTGGCTGAAGCAGCGCTCCGCGAACTCCCGCGCGTAGCCGTTCCGCGCCATGCCGCGCAGGAAGCGCTCGCGGAAGTCGCCCACGTGGCCGAGCTTCTTGAAGGTGGCGAGCGCCCGGCGCAGGCGGTCGGCCTCCGAAGGGGTGAAGCCCGCGCCGATGATGGCGATCTGCATGGCCTGCTCCTGGAAGAGCGGCACCCCCAGGGTCTTGCCCAGCACCTCGCCCAGGGCGTCGGAGGGAAAGCTCACCTGTTCCTCGCCGTTGCGGCGGCGGATGTAGGGATGCACCATGTCGCCCTGGATCGGCCCGGGGCGGATGATCGCCACCTCGATCACCAGGTCGTAGAAGCAGCGCGGCTTCATCCGCGGCAGGAAGTTCATCTGCGCCCGGCTCTCGACCTGGAAGACCCCGACGGAATCGGCCCGGCAGAGCATGTCGTAGACCTTGGGGTCCTCGGGCGGCAGGGTCGCCAGGCTGTGCCGGGCGCCGTGGTGCCGTGCCACCAGGTCGAAGGCCTTGCGGATGCAGGTCAGCATGCCCAGCGACAGCACGTCGACCTTGAGGATGCCCAGCGCGTCGATGTCGTCCTTGTCCCAGCAGATGACCGTGCGGTCCTCCATGCTGGCGTTCTCCACCGGGACCAGCTCGTCGAGCCGCCCCTCTGTGATGACGAAACCGCCGACGTGCTGGCTGAGGTGGCGCGGGAAGCCGATGATCTCCTGGATCAGCTCGAGCGTCAGCCGCAGCCGCGGATCGGCCGGGTCGAGCCCGATCTCGCGCATCCGCGCCTCCTCCATGCCGCTGGTCGAGAAGAACCCCCAGAGCTGCGAGGAGAGCGCCCCGATGGTGTCCTGGCTGAGCCCCATGGCGGCGCCGACCTCGCGGATCGCGCGCTTGCCGCGGTAGTGGATCACCGTGGCGCAGAGGCCTGCGCGGTGGCGGCCGTAGCGCTCGTAGATGTGCTGGATCACCTCCTCGCGGCGCTCGTGCTCGAAGTCGACGTCGATGTCGGGCGGCTCGTCGCGGGCCTCGGAGACGAAGCGCTCGAAGACCATGGTGCCGATCTCGGGGCTGACCGAGGTCACGCCGAGGCAGTAGCAGACCACCGAGTTCGCCGCCGAGCCGCGCCCCTGGCAGAGGATGTCGCGCGAGCGGGCGAAGGCCACGATGTCGCGCACGGTCAGGAAATAAGGCGCATAGGCGAGCTGCCGGATCAGCGCCAGCTCGTGTTCGAGAAGGTCGCGCACCCGCTGGGGCGCGCCGCCCGGGTAGCGCCAGGCCAGGCCCGCGCGCGCCAGCCGCGCCAGCCGCGCGTCGGCGGTCTCGCCCTCGGCGATCTCCGAGGGGTATTCGTAGCGCAGCGTCCCGAGGTCGAAGTCGCAGCGCCGGGCCAGATCCGCCGCGCGGTCGAGCGCGGGCCCATGGGCGCCCAGCAGCCGGCGCATCTCGGGCTCCGAGCGCAGGCGCTGCTCGCCGTTGGCCAGCGCCATGCGGCCTAGGTCGTCGACCCGCACGCCCTGACGCACCGCGGTCAGCACGTCGGCGAGCTTGCGGCGGCGGCCGTGGTGCATGATCGGCCGGGCGCTGGCCAGGGTCGGCAGCGCCAGTTCCGCCGCGAGCCCCGCCAGCCGGTCGAAGCGCGCCGCGTCGCGCCCGTCGTAGCGCGGCGCCAGCACCAGGTGCAGCCGGTCGGGAAAGCGCGCGGCGAGCCGGCGGGCCAGCGGGCGCCAGCGCGGCTCCTCCGCGGGCTCCGGCCCCGAGAGCAAGAGCTCCAGCCCCTCGGCGCCCTCCATCAGGTCGGCCAGGCGCAGCTCGCAGGCGCCCTTCACCGCCCGGAGCCGCCCCCTTGAGATCAGCCGGCAGAGCCGCGCCCAGCCCGCGCGGCTGGCGGCCAGCGCGGTCAGCTCCACCCCGTCCGAGAAGACCAGCCGGGCGGCGGGGATGAGCCGCGGCAGGTTCGTCAGCGACAGCGAGGGCGCGGCGGGCGCGCCCGGCGGCGCGGGCGGGCCGATCGGGCCGTCGCGCGCCTCGGCCTCGGCGCGTTCGGCCTGGATGCGGGCGATCTCGCGGCGGCGCTGGAAGGCGCGCACGATGCCCGCGACCGAGTTCTCATCGGCCAGGGCGATGGCCTCCAGCCCTTCGAGGGCGGCGCGCTCCATGTATTCCTCCGGGTGGGAGGCGCCGGTCAGGAAGGTGAAGTTCGAGGTGATGCTCAGTTCGACGGACATCGGGGGCGACTCGCTTTCGACAGGGCATTATGTTCCTATTTTGTTCTACATGGAAGTCACAGCCCCGCGGGTGCGGCCCCTGCCGTCGCGTCGCGCGAGGGGGCACCGCACCACTAGCGCCGCCCCCGAAACGCCAGACGCCGCCCCGAGGGGCGGCGCCTGATCTTTTTCACTGGCAAGAGCCTGTGACCGGCTCAGCGGCCCGGGTCGCCCTCCGGGCCTTCCTCGTCCGGCGGGGCGTCCTGGGTCGGACGCTTGCCGCTCTCGGCGCTCTCGGCCGGGGTCGGCTCTTCCTGGACGCTGCCCTCGATCTCCTCGTCGCCGGCCTTGCGCAGGCGCAGCGCCTGGGTGCGCCCGTCCTTGGCCTCGCCGAAGAAGATCGTCTGGTGCGGGAAGGGAATCTCGATCCCGCGCTCGTCGAAGATCCGCTTGAGGATGCCGTTGTAGGCCCGGCCGACGCCCCACTGGCTGCCCGGCACGGTCTTGATCCGCGCCCGCAGCACCACGGCGCTGTCGCCGAAGGAGTTCAGGCCGAACCACTCCAGGTCGCCGAGGATCAGCGCGTTCTGGTCGGGATCCTCGCGCAGCTCGGCGAAGCCGTCGAACATCGCCTGTTTCGCCTCTTCGATGTCCTCGCGGTAGGCGATGCCCATGTCGCAGACGAAGTAGGAGAAATCGCGCATGAAGTTCGACACCATGTCGACCGAGGAGAAGGGGATGATGTGATAGGTCCCCTGCAGGTCGCGCAGGCTGACCGAGCGCACGGTCAGCTTCTCGACCACGCCGGTGGTCCCGCCCACGGTCACCACGTCGCCCACGTTCATCGCGTTCTCGAACTGGATGAAGACGCCGGTGATGATGTCCTGCACCATCTTCTGGGCACCGAAACCGATGGCCAGGCCAAGCACACCGGCCGAGGCCAGGAGCGGCCCGATGTTGATGCCGATCTCGGCCAGGGCGAACATCAGCGTCAGCACGATCAGCACGATGGTGGCCGCGTTGCGCATCAGCGTCAGCAGCGTCGTCTCGCGCGAGGTCGGCACCTTGCCGGTGTCCGGGCTGAGCCGGTAGTCGACCCAGGAGTTCATGGCGAGCCAGATCAGCCCCGCCACGGCCAGGATCAGCACCACCGAGACAAGCCGCCCCGAGGCCTCGATGCCCAGGTCGCTCGACAGCCAGCCGCCGATGTTCAGCAGCCCGATGGCGTCCACCGCGTAGAGCACCACCGCCAGGGCGACGACCACGCGCAGCCCGATCAGCAGCTTCGGCACGATGCGGTTCAGCCGGTCCTCGAGAAGCGGCAGGCGGCTGCTCAGGTCCGAGGGCAGGTGGATGCCCTCGCGCAGCCAGCCGCCGATGGCGCCGACGATGACCGAGCCCACGAGCACCGCGGCGAAGACCTTGGCCGAGCCCAGGATGTAGTCGAAGACCACCTCGTTGGGCTGCGACAGCACCACCGCGACCATGAAGGCCAGGTAGGCCAGCACGAACCAGTGCCAGGTGCGCGTCAGCGTGCCGAGCGTGCCGCCCAGCCGCTGCTTCGGCGCGCGCGGGTCCTCGTCTTCCTCGGGGGCGGCGTCCTGCGCCATGATCCGGCGCGCGATCCAGTTGGCCACGCCGTCGCGGCTGCGGATCACCACCACCACGAGATAGGCCAGGACCACGATCGACAGGATCGCCGAGACCGCCGTGCCCGCCGCCAGCGAGGCGTTGCGGTTCACGATCGGCACGATCAGCAGCTGCCCGTAGCCCAGCACGCTGACCACGAGGTTCACATGCCGGTTGAGCGAGACCGCCGCGCGGTTGGCGACATTGACCAGCCGCAGCCCGCCGCTGGCCGGCGAGATGATCGCCCGGACCGCGACCTTGACCAGTTCGACCAGCAGGAAGGCGTTGAGATAGAGCGCCTGGCGGAAGCCGACCTGCCCTGCGTCGCCCAGAAGCGTGACGGCGATGACATAGCCGATGCCCCAGGCCGCGATGACCGTCAGGATGTCCAGGAGCAGCGACTCTATGAAGATGAAGACCGTGCGGAGCGCATTGGCCTCTTCGGCGCGCTGGCCCATCCGCGAGTAGAGCGGCACCAGCATCCGCCGGAGCAGCAGGTAGACCGCAACCGTGACGACGATGACCAGGATCAGCGCCTGGAAGGCCTCCAGCAGCACCGCGATCTCGTCGCCCGAGAGCCCGTCGAGCACCGTCTCGCCGCTGGTCACTCGCTCATAGAGCCCCAGCACGTTGCCGGCGATGCCCTGGGCGGCATCCTGGGTGAACTCGGCCACCCGGGCGCCGATCGAGGCGCTGGGGGCCTCTTCCTCGGCGGTCTCGGCAGCGGCGGTTTCCGTGCCGGTTTCGAGGCTGGCCTCGCCCGAGACGATGCGCTCGAGCTCGGCGATCAGGGTCTGGCGGGCCTCCTCGTCGGTCAGCACCTGCAGGAGCGCCTCGATGGCAAAGGGGGCCTCGGCGGCGGCCCCTTCGGCTCCTTCGGCTTCGGCGCCCTCGGCGGCCTGGCCGGAGGCGGCGCTGTCCTGCGCAGGCGCCTGGGCGGGGGTGACGGCCACGACAAGGGCCAGGAAGCTCAGCGCCAGGAGCTGCAGCGGCAGCACCCGGCGGGCGAGCGTGGCAAAGATGCTTCGGGTCATCGACGGTCCCTCGTTACTGGTCCTTACGACGGCAAAACGGCCCCGAAGGCCGGGGCCGCCGAGGGGATGGTATCGCGCAAGGTTTGGCCCATAACAACCAAGTAGTCGGTTGTGTTCCCGGGGTGTTCACGGGGGAGTGGGGTGCGGGCGGTGGGTTTGGAGCGCGGTCCCTTGGCTTGGAGCGCTTGGGGTGGCGTCGGGGGATTGGGTTGGGAGCAGTGGGATGTCGGTGTGGGGTGTGTGGTTTGGAGCCGGTCCCTTGGCTCGGAGCGCCTGGGGTGGCGTGGAGCGAAGGTCGGCGGATCGGAGCGGGCTCGGGTGGCGAGAAGGCCGGCGCATCGGAGCGGGCTCGGGTGGTTGGTAAAAAAGCCTCGGTGGTTGGTTCAGGGCGGCTTGAATGCCGGCTAATCGGAGCGGGCTCCGGTAGGTGCAAGCGGGATCGGGTGGTTCGAAGCGGGATCGGCAGGCTCAAAGGCCACGGCGGCTGGTTCGGAACCGGTGACTCAACCGCGCTCAGCAATGCCGGCCAATCGCTCGACGCTTCCGGGGCCCCACATCCCGAGAAGAAAGACCCGACCCCATGACCCGGGTGCGCCGCCCTTCTCCCCCTCACAACCCAGCGCAACAGAGGGCGCGCTCCGGACCGGGGGCCGGCGCTGCCGACCTCCGAGCTGCGCGCTTTATCCCAGCAAGGTCAGGGCTAACGACGAACTAGGCACGCCACCCCAAGGAGCGCCGGCCCAAGGGGCCGGTCCGGCGCGCGCCCGGCACCTTCGGTGCTATTCGGGCGCAAGAAGCGGCTTTGGACCCGGCGAGGCCTCTTCGGTGCTGTTCGGACGCAAGGAGGCGCTTTGGACCCTGCGTGGCCTCTTAGGTGCCGTTCGGACACAAGAGGTCGCTTGGGTCTCTGCGTGGCACCTTCGGTGCTGTTTGGGCGCAAAGGAGGGGCTTTGGGTGGCTGACGGTGGGAGGTCGCAGAGAGGTGGGAAACGTCGGAAGATGACGTGTCGCTACAGGAGTCGAACGGATTTGCGCGACACCACGACCCCGCACCATCCACACGCCAAACCACCACCCCCAAAACAAAAAACCGCCCCCAAGGGCGGTTCCCATCCCTCCGACAAGAGGAGATTGGTGGAGCCTAGGGGGATCGAACCCCTGACCTCCTGCATGCCATGCAGGCGCTCTCCCAGCTGAGCTAAGGCCCCGTTCCTGACGCGGCCCCTCGAGGCCGTGTGTCGCGTCAGATATCGAGTGGGCCCTGGGGGTTCAAGGGGAAAATTTCCCTTTTCGCCAAGGCCCGCCCGGATCAGTCGTCGTCGTTCTCGGAGACGTCCGCGATCTCGTCCAGCGAGACGTTGTCGTCGTCCTCGTCGTCGTCCAGAACGTCGTCGTCGCCCAGGTCGACATCGACATCATCGTCCTCGGTCGACTCGGTCTCTTCGGATTTCTTCGACTTGGACTTGCGGCTCGCACCATCGGCGGAATCCGCGGCGATCATGCTGCGCTTGCCGGTCTCGACCTCGACGACCTCACCCGTGTAAGGGCTGATCACCGGATCCTGGTTCAGGTCGTAGAACCGCTTGCCGGTCGTCGGGCAGACCCGTTTGACGCCCCATTCTTCCTTCGCCATGCGAAGTCCCTTTCAATCTCGTCGTTCTTGCGGACAATTCGGGGCACCTGCCATAAGGCCCGGGCGGTGTCAAAGGCTTTGACACGCGCGCCCCGCTGCATCTGTCAGAGGCCCATATGGGTGTGATCGAACTTGCCGGCAACCCGCCCATCGCGGTCACGCTGCGCCGTTCCAAGCGCGCGCGGCGGATCTCGCTCAGGATGTCGGGCATCGACGGGCGGGTGACGCTGACCCTGCCCGCGCGCGTGCCCGAGCGCGAGGGCCTGGCCTTCCTGCGCGAAAAGGAGGACTGGCTGCGCGGTCACCTGGCCCGGCAGGAGGCGCCGGTGGCGATCGGCCCCGGGGCCGAACTGCCGATCGAGGGACGCCCGCGTCTCATCACTCCCGGCACCGGGCGGCGGGTCACTTTGCACGAGGGCGCACTGCTGGTGCCCGGGCCCGAGGCGCGAATCGCCCCGCGCGCCCTGGGCTTCCTGAAGACCCTGGCGCGCGAGCGGCTGGCCGAGGCCTCGGACCGGCACGCGCGCAGCCTCGGGCGGGACTACAGCCGGATCACGCTCAGGGACACGCGCTCGCGCTGGGGCTCCTGCTCCTCGGAGGGGGCGCTGTCCTATTCCTGGCGGCTGATCCTCGCGCCGCCGGAGGTGCTGGACTACGTGGCCGCGCACGAGGTGGCGCATCTGCAGGAGATGAACCATTCGCGGCGGTTCTGGGCGCTGGTCACGCGGCTCTACGGCGATTGGTCGGCCCCGCGCGACTGGCTGCGGCGGCACGGGACCGGGCTGCACCGCTACCGCTTCGAGGCGGGGGACGCGGACTGAGGGGCTGTGCCCACGTCTTGCCCGGGGGCCGGTCCGTTTCGCTGATGGGGCGGCTGGGACACGCCGAAGCTCGGGGGCCTAACGCGAAGAGCCGTGCGCAGCTCACAGGTCACGCGCCCTAAAGAAGAGCGGCACATTACGCCCCCCCCTCCACCTCTATGCACCCTACCCTCCACCACCTCACCCGAAGCTTTCCCGATTGACCGCGGCGGCATTTGTGATCACACATCTGGCCCATGTTATCGACACCCCGCCCCGGGCCCGTGACCGCCCCCCGCGTCGCCGAGGCCGCGCCTTCGGCGCATGACCGCGTCTACCGCGGGCTGCGCTCGCGCATCATGTTCGGCCAGATGGCCCCGGGCGAGCCCCTGACCCTGCGCGGCATCGGGCGCGAGTTCGGCGTCTCCATGACGCCCGCCCGCGAGGCGGTGAACCGGCTGGTCGCGGAAGGCGCGCTCTCGATGTCGGCCTCGGGGCGGATCGGCACGCCCGAGCTGACTTCGGAGCGGATCGAGGAGCTCGCCGCCCTGCGCGCGCTGATCGAGGTGGAACTGGCCTCCCGCGCCCTGCCCCGCGCCCATATCGCGCTGATCGACCGGCTCCAGACCATCAACAGCGCGATCTCGGACGTGGTCTCGAACCGCGACGCGGTGGGCTACATCCGCACCAACCTCGAGTTTCACCGCACGCTCTACCTGCGCGCCCAGGCGCCGGCCATGCTGGCCATGGCCGAGACCGTCTGGCTGCAGCTCGGCCCGACGATGCGGGCGCTTTACGCGCGGCTCAGGCGCACCGAGGCGCCGCAATACCACCGGCTGATCATCGCCGCGCTGAAGGCGGGCGACGAGCCCTCGCTGCGGCTCGCGGTGCGGTCGGACGTGACGCAGGGGCTGAAGATGCTGGTCGCCTGAGCGGGCGGCTCTCCTGACGCGAACCCGCCGAGCGAGGCCCGGCTCGCTCCCCCCCGCCAAACAAAAAACCCCCAGCGGTGCCGCCGGGGGTTCTTCATTTTGACTGCCGCTCCGGCTCAAGCCGCCTCGGGATCCCAGCCAGCCACGGCCTTCACTTCCACGAAGTCATGGATGCCCCAGGGCCCGCCTTCGCGGCCGTTGCCGGACATCTTCATGCCGCCGAAGGGCGAACCGGGCCCGCGGCTTTCGCCGTTCATCTCGACCATGCCCGAGCGCAGCCCGCGCGCCAGCCGGTTGCGCCGCGCGCCGTCCTGGGTCTGCACGTAGTTGGTCAGCCCGTAGGGCGTGTCATTGGCGATCCGCAGCGCCTCGGCCTCGTCCTCGAAGCGCATGATCGACAGGACCGGACCGAAGATCTCCTCCTGCGCGATGGTCATCTCGGGGGTGACATCGGCGAAGACCGTCGGGCGCACGTAGTAGCCCTTGTTCACGCCCTCGGGCAGGCCGGGGCCCCCGGCGACCAGCCGCGCGCCCTCGTCGATGCCGGTCTGGATCAGGCCCTGGATCTTGTCCCACTGGGTGCGGTTCACCACCGGGCCGATGTGCCGCCCCTCCTCGGAGGAAGGCCCGACCGTGACCTTGCCCGCGACCTCGGCGGCCTCTTCGACGACGCGGTCGTAGATGCCCGCCTCGACCATCATCCGCGAGGGCGCGTTACAGCTCTGGCCGGTGTTCTGCATCATGTGCAAGACGCCGCGCTTCACCGCCTTGTCGTCGGCATCGGCGAAGATCAGGTTCGCGCCCTTGCCGCCGAGCTCGAGGTGCACGCGCTTCAGCGTGTCCGCCGCGGCGATGGAGATCAGTCGCCCGGCGCGGGTCGAGCCGGTGAAGCTGACCATGTCGACATCGGGATGCGCCGAGAGCTGAGAGCCCACGCCCGCGCCGTCGCCGTTGACCAGGTTGAAGACACCCTCGGGGAAGCCCGCCGCTTCGATGCATTCGGCGAAGATCATCGCCGAGAGCGGGCTTTCCTCGGAGGGTTTCAGCACCATGGTGTTGCCCGCGACCGCCGCCGCGCCGACCTTCAGGGTGATCTGGTTCATCGGCCAGTTCCAGGGCGTGATCAGCGCGCAGACGCCCACCGCCTCGTGGATGATCCGGTCGTTCGGCGCGTGATCGCCGAGCGGCGCCTCCCAGGCAAAGTCCTTGGCGGCGCGGATGAAGTTCTTCAGGTGGAAGGCCCCGGCCATGGCCTGGCTCTTGCGCGCCAGGTCGATCGGGGCGCCCATCTCGCGGCTCATCGCCTGGGCGAGGTCCTCGGTGCGCTCCTGGTAGGCGGCGGCGAGCCGCTCGACCGCGGCGATGCGCTCGGCCGGCGGGGTCGCCATCCAGCCCGGCAGCGCCGCCCGCGCGGCGGCCACCGCGGCATCGGTGTCGGCCTGGCCGCCCAGCGAGATGGTGGCAAAGGGCTCTTCGGTGGCGGGGTCGACCACGGCGTGGTCGCGCCCCTCTTTCGGCGCCGTCCAGGCCCCGTCGATGTAGAACTCGCGCTTGTCGATCATGGTCTTTCCCCCGGCTCGGGCCGCCCCCGGGGGCGGCGCGAAATTTGATCATCTTCGGCATGAGAATGATACCGCGCCCGAGGGGATGCAATGGCCCGCGCTTCCCATTAGGTAGAAGGCGTCACACCCCGATAGGAGGTCCTCATGTCCCTGCGCATCAACGAAACGATCCCCGATCTCACCGTCGAGACCGACCTCGGCTCCTTCAGCCTGCACGAGTGGGTCGGCGACAGCTGGGCGATCCTCTTCTCGCACCCCAAGGACTTCACCCCCGTCTGCACCACCGAGTTCGGCGCCGTGGCCCAGCTCAAGGACGAATGGGACAAGCGCGGCGTCAAGGTCATCGGCGTCTCCGTCGACGGCGTCGAGGAGCACAAGTCCTGGAAGAAGGACATCGAGAAGGCCGGCGGCGCCGACCCCGCCTTCCCGATCATCGCCGACAGCGGGCTCGAGGTCTCCAAGGCCTTCGGCATGCTGCCCGCCGAGGCCTATCTGCCCGACGGCCGCACCCCCAACGACACCGCCACGGTGCGCGCGGTCTTCATCATCGGGCCGGACAAGCAGCTGAAGCTGTCGATGACCTACCCGATGAACGTCGGCCGCAACTTCGCCGAGGTGCTGCGCGCCCTCGACGGGCTGCAGACCGCCGCGACCCATACCGTCGCGACCCCGGCCAACTGGTCGGTGGGCGAGGACGTGGTGATCCCCGCGACGGTCAGCGACGAGGACGCCCGCGAGCGCTTCGGCCAGTATCAGACCGTGCTGCCCTACCTGCGGATGGCCAAGCTGCCCGAGTGATCCCGCGCGCCGGATGTGCGCTCAGACCGGGGCCGGTCTGCGCAGGCGCGCTCTTCGCGGCATTGAACCGCGGAGGTTCGGCATAGATAAGGCAGACGGGCCCGGTGTGGATGCCACGCCGGGCCCTTTGCTTTTCTGATCCGACCTTTGGTTTGTCCCTGATGCCCCATCCCGCTGTTTCGCCTTCGGCCGCGACCACCCCGCACAACCGCCGCCCGACCTCGGCGGCGGAGCGGATTCCCTACTGGGAGTTCGTGGCCATGGTCGCCTTCCTCATGGCGCTGAACGCCGCCGCGATCGACATCTACATCCCCGGCCTCTCCGAGATCGGCGCGGCGCTGAACGTCGAGAGCGAGAACGCCCGCCAGCTGGTGATCGGCGCCTATGTGGTGGGCTTCGGCGGGGCGCAGATGATCTACGGCCCGCTGTCCGACCGCTTCGGGCGACGCCCCGTATTGTTCACGGGCCTCGGGATCTACTGTGTCGCCGCCGTTCTGGCCGCCTTCGCGCCCACCTTCGGCGCGCTCCTGGCGCTGCGCTTCGTACAGGGGCTCGGGGCGGCCTCGACGCGGGTCGTGGCGTTGTCGGTGGTGCGCGACCGCTTCAAGGGCGAGGCCATGGCCTCGGTCATGTCGCTGGTGATGATGGTCTTCATGGTCATGCCGGTCCTGGCGCCCAACATCGGCTCGGGCATCCTGCTTTTCGGCAGCTGGCGGGTGCTGGCGCTGGCGATGTTCCTCTTCGGCTTCGCGGCGCTGGTCTGGACCTGGTTCCGCCTGCCCGAGACCCTGCGCGAGGAGGACCGCCGCGAGCTGACCGGCCGCCGCGTCTTCGAGGCCTTCCGCCTGATCTTCACCAACCGCCGCGCCTTCGGCTACACGCTGGCCACCGGCGCCTTCTTCGGGGTGCTCTTCTCCTTCGTCAGCCAGGCCGAGCAGATCTACACCGAGGTCTACGAGATCGGGCCGGAGTTCACGCTCTACTTCGCGCTGGTCGCCTGTTTCATGGCGGTCTCGAGCTTCGCCAACTCGCGGCTGGTGCGGATCTTCGGCACCCGGCGTCTGAGCCACGGGGCGCTGACCGGTTTCGCCGCGCTGGGCGCGCTGCACCTCGTCCTCGCCTGGAGCTGGGGCGGCGCCACGCCCTTCGCGCTGTTCCTGGTGCTCCTGATCCCGCAGTTCTGCTTCTTCGGCTTCATCCCGGCGAACTTCAACGCGCTTGCCATGGAAGAGCTGGGCCAGGTCGCGGGCACCGCCTCGGCGGTGCTGGGCACGATCCAGACGCTGGGCGGCGGCATCATCGGCGCCTGCCTGGGGCTTCTCTATGACGGCACGGTGCTGCCGATGTTCGCGGGCTTCGCGGTCCTGGGCGTGATCGCGCTGACGCTGGCCGCCTATGCCGAGGGATGGGGCCTCTACCAGCGCCGCCGCGCCTGAGCGGCGGTTGCCCAGGCCCGCCCCGCAGCGTATCGCGGGGCGCGAGCCGCCCAAGCAAGCGAGAGCAGCATGACCCAGGACTTCGTCATCGGCGAGACCCGCGTCGCCCCCGGCACCCGCGCCACGGTGAACCTGCCGGTCTCGGTCCTCTCCGACCACACGCCGGTGACGCTTTCGGCCGAGGTGATCCACGGCCGCCGCCCCGGCCCCACGGTCTTCGTCTCCGCCGCGATCCACGGCGACGAGGTGATCGGCGTCGAGATCGTCCGCCGCCTGTTGCGCGCCCAGCCCTTGTCGCGGCTCGCGGGCACGCTGATCGCGGTGCCGGTGGTCAATACCTTCGGCTTCCTGAACCAGTCGCGCTACCTGCCCGACCGCCGCGACCTGAACCGCTCCTTCCCGGGCCATGCCGAGGGCTCGCTCGCCGCGCGGCTCGCCGACATCTTCCTGACCGAGATCGTCACCCGCTGCGACGTCGGCATCGACCTGCATTCCGCCGCGGTCGGGCGCACCAACCTGCCGCAGATCCGCCTGACGCCCAACGATCCCCGGTTGGCCGAGCTGGGCCAGGCCTTCGCCGCGCCGGTCACCATGACCTCCCGGGTGCGCGAGGGCTCCCTGCGCGAAGCCGCCGACGAGGCCGGGGTCGACGTCCTTCTCTATGAGGCGGGCGAGGGGCTGCGCTTCGACGAGACCGCCGCGCGCGCGGGCGTCGCGGGCATCCTGCGGGTGCTGAACCACCTGGGCATGATCTCGGCGCGCGGGGTGCCGAAGGCGCGGGGCGCCTCGGTCTTCTGCAAGGCCTCGACCTGGGCGCGGGCGCCTTCGGGCGGGCTTCTCAGGACGCTGAAGGCGGCGGGCGACTGGGTCGAGGACGGCGAGACCATCGGCATCATCTCGGACCCCTTCGGCCATGTCGACGCCGAGATCCCGGCGCCCGCCAGCGGCGTGGTGATCGGGCGCACCAACCTGCCGGTGGTGAACGAGGGCGACGCCTGCTTCCACGTCGCCACCCCGGCCCGCCCGGTGGAGCCCGACGCCATGGCCGACCACCTCGACGTGCCCGCGCTCTACGACGAGGACGAGATCATCTGAGCCTGGGCGGGGCGCTGACGCTCGACGCGCTCCGACCGACAGCACACCGCCAGCCGCAGCGCCTGATCGGACCGACGGCACGCCACAAACGGCGCGACGAAAGCCCACCGCCAGGCCAACCGCCACCACCACCGCCCGCAGCCCAACCACCAGCCGCAGGCAGACCACACCGCCACCCGCCCCTTGCCATGGCCCCGGCGATGCGCCAGACCGGGCCCGCCCGACAGGAGAGAGACCCCATGCCCTTCACGCTCGCCACCTGGAACATCAACTCCGTGCGCCTGCGCGAGGGCCTCGTCGCGCGGCTCCTGACCGAGGAAGCGCCCGACATCCTCTGCCTGCAGGAGTGCAAGAGCCCGGTCGAGAAGATCCCCATGGAGCGCTTCCGCGAGCTCGGCTACCAGCACATGGTCGCCCGCGGTCAGAAGGGCTACAACGGCGTCGCGATCCTGTCGAAACTGCCGATCGAGGATGCCGGCGACAAGGATTTCGCCGCGCTCGGCCACGCCCGCCACGTCGCCGGGCGGCTCGAGGACGGCACCACCATCCATAATTTCTACGTCCCCGCGGGCGGCGACAAACCCGACCGCGAAGTGAACGAGAAATTCGGCCAGAAGCTCGATTACCTTACCGAGATGCGCGACTGGTTCCGGGCCGAGCGCCCCGAGCGCGCGATCCTGGTGGGCGATCTGAACATCGCCCCCCGCGAGGACGACGTCTGGTCCCACAAGAAGATGCTCAAGGTGGTCTCGCACACCCCCGTCGAGGTCGAGCACCTGGGCGCCGCCCAGGAGGCCGGCGGCTGGGTCGACGTCACCCGCGCCGACATCCCCGAGGGGCAGCTTTACTCCTGGTGGTCCTACCGCTCGCCCGATTGGGACGCCGCCGACAAGGGCCGGAGGCTCGACCACATCTGGGCCACGCCGGACATCGCCGGGGCGGCCCATGGCAGCCGCATCCTGCGCCCGGTGCGCGGCTGGGAGCAGCCCTCGGACCACGCGCCGGTCTTCGCCAGCTTCGACCTCTGAGGGACGCGCGCAGACCCGCCCTTGCATCACGGCGCCGCGAGCGCCATCTAGCTGCCATTGGATTCACCGCCGACGAAGAGGGAGCAACGCCCCATGATCGAGCTCGGAACGACCGCCCAGAACGACGCCGACATCATCAAGGACGTCGCCGAACAGGACTTCATGAAAGAGGTCATCGAGGCCAGCCAGGAGGTGCCGGTCATCGTCGACTTCTGGGCGCCCTGGTGCGGCCCCTGCAAGACCCTCGGCCCGCAGATCGAGGCGGCGGTGCGCGCCCAGCGCGGCGCGGTCAAGATGGCCAAGGTCAATGTCGACGAGGCCCAGCAGATCGCCGGCCAGCTGCGTATCCAGTCGATCCCGACGGTCTATGCCTTCCACAAGGGCCAGCCGGTCGACGGCTTCCAGGGCGCGGTGCCCGAGAGCCAGGTGAAGCAGTTCGTCGAGCAGCTCGCCAAGATGGGCGGCGGCGACACTTCGGGCGGGCTAGACGATGCGCTGGCCGCGGCCGACGAGATGATCGAGGCCGGCCAGCTCGAGGACGCCCAGCAGATCTTCCAGGCGGTGATCGGCGAGGACCCGAACAACGCCGCCGCCTACGGCGGGCTGGCGCGCATCGCGCTGGCGGCGGGGGATCCGGACCAGGCCGAGGCGATCCTGAACGGCGCCCCGGCCGAGATTTCCGAGGCCGCCGAGATCGAGGCCGCCCGCGCCCAGATCGAACTGGCGCGCCAGGCCGAACAGGCCGGGCCGATCGCCGAGCTCGAGGCCAAGGTCGCCGCGGACCCCGCCGATCACCAGGCGCGCTTCGACCTCGCCCAGGCGCTGCACGCGGGCGGGCGCACCGAAGAGGCCGTGGACCAGCTTCTCGAGCTGTTCCGCCGCGACCGCGAGTGGAACGAGGGCGCCGCGAAGCAGCAGCTCTTCACCATCTTCGACGCGCTCAAGCCCAGCGATCCGATCGTTCTGAACGGCCGCCGGAAACTCACCTCGATGATATTTGCCTGAGGCGCCCGGGACGCTAGCTGAACCCTCATGTCAAGGCTCGCGGATCTACCCGAGACAATCGCGCTCTTCCCGTTGCCCGGCGCGCTCCTGCTGCCGCGGGCGCATCTGCCGTTGCACCTCTTCGAGCCGCGCTACCTGCAGATGTTCGACGACATGCTGAAGACCGACGCGCGGCTCATCGGCATGGTCCAGCCGAACCCGGTGCCGGGCAACGACAAGGCCCTGCACCGGATCGGCTGCGCCGGCCGGGTGACGCAGTTCTCCGAGACCGAGGACGGGCGCTACATGGTCACCCTCACCGGCATCTCGCGCTACCGGCTCATCGAGGAGGTGGACGGTTTCACCCCCTACCGCCGCGCCCGGGTCGACTGGGCCGGCTTCGAGGCCGACCGCGGCGCCACCGAGGAGGACGGCAGCTTCGACCGCCGCCGCTTCCTGTCGATCCTCGACCGGTTCTTCTCGGCCCGCGAGCTTTCCGCCGACTGGGAGAGCCTGAAAGAGGCCGACGACGAGCTGCTGATCAACTCGCTGGCCATGCTGCTCGACTTCGACCCCGAGGAGAAGCAGGCCCTTCTCGAGGCGCCCTGCCTCTCGACCCGGCGCGAGACGCTGGTGACGCTTCTCGAATACGCGCTGCGCTCGGGCGACGATCACGGAGACCTGATGCAATGACCGAGGGCCCCGGGTTCGACCGCCGCATGCTCGACGGGCTGATCTGCCCCGAAAGCCAGGGCACCCTGCGCTACGACGCCGAGCGCCAGGAACTGGTCAGCGAGACCGCCAATCTCGCCTATCCGATCCGCGACGGCATCCCGGTCATGCTGCGCGCCGAGGCGCGGGTGCTCGACGACCCGGCCTGAGCGCCGCCCCCCGCCCCTTTTCGCAAGCGGAATTGACAGCCCCGCGGCCCTGGGCTACGCCCCGCGCCTCTGTTCCGAAGGAGGTCTCATGGGACGCGCGCGCAAGGGTCGTGACATTTCCGGCTGGCTGGTGATCGACAAACCCGCGGGGGTCACCTCGACCGCGGTGGTCAACAAGGTGCGCTGGGCGCTCACCGCGAAGAAGGCGGGCCATGCGGGCACCCTCGACCCCGAGGCGACGGGCGTCCTGGCCGTGGCGCTGGGCGAGGCGACCAAGACCGTGCCCTATGTCACCGACGCGCTGAAGGCCTATCGCTTCACCGTGCGCCTGGGTGCGGCCACCAACACCGACGATGCCGAGGGCGAGGTCATCGCCACCTCCGAGGCGCGCCCCGAGGACGCCGAGATCAAGGAGGCGCTCAACGGTTTCGTGGGCGAGATCATGCAGGTCCCGCCGCAGTTCTCGGCGGTGAAGATCGACGGCGAACGCGCCTACAAGCGCGCCCGCGACGGCGAGGAGATGGAGATCGCCGCCCGCCCGCTCTGGGTCGAGGAACTGACCCTGATCGACCGTCCCGACGCCGACCACGTCACCCTCGAGATGGTCTGCGGCAAGGGCGGCTACGTGCGCAGCGTGGCGCGCGACCTCGGCGAGCGGCTGGGCTGCCTCGGCCATGTCCGCGAGCTGCGCCGCACCTGGTCGGGCCCCTTCGAGGCCGCCCAGGGCCTGAGCCTCGAGGAGGTTGAGCGGCTGGCCAAGGACCCCGCGCTCGACGCCCATCTGCTGCCGCTGGAGCACGGCCTGACCGAGCTGCCCGAGACCCGCTGCAGCCCCGAGGAAGCCCAGAAGATCCGCAACGGCAACCCCGGCATGGTGCTGGCCCAGGACATCGACTACGGCGAGGAATGCTGGGCCTCCTGCGAAGGCCGCGCCGTGGCCGTCGGCCGGTTCAAGGCCGGCCAGTTGCACCCCGCCCGCGTCTTCGCGCGGTAGGGGCAAAGCGGCCCGCGCTCGGATTCGTGCGGTAGGGGCGAAGCGGCCCGCGCGTGAAACCGCGCGCCCGCTTCCGCTCCTCACCTAGGCGAACACTCTTCGGGGTCCGCGGGGCTGTCTTCCAGATCCGCAGGCCCCACCAGAGCCCCCCGCCAGATCGTCGCGCCCAGGCCCACAACCAGCGCGCCGCCCCGCTCTTCAGCTTGGCAAAAATACCTCGGGGGTCCGGGGGCTGGCCCCCGGTCCCACAGGCCCCGCAAGACCCACGCTCCAAATCGGCGCGCCCAGCCCCACAACCAGCGCCCCCGCCCCGCCCTTCAGTTTGGCAAAAATACCTCGGGGGGGCCGGGGGGCTGGCCCCCCGGCCTCACAGCCAGCGCAGCACCTCGAAAGCGCCCTAGAACGGCGGCTTGGCGCGGAACTGCATGCCGCGGCCCCCATCTGGGTGGCGCAGGCGCAGCTCCTCGGCGTGCAGCATCATCCGGGGGTGCTCTGCCGCCGCCTCTCCGGCGTAGAGCGGATCGCCCAGGATCGGGTGGCCGAGCGCCAGCATGTGCACGCGCAGCTGGTGCGAGCGTCCGGTCTTCGGGAAGAGCCGCACCCGGCTTTCGCCCGCGCCCTTGCGTTGCAGCTTCCAGGCGGTGAAGGCGGGGCGGCCCTCGGCGTGATCGATCTTCTGGCGCGGGCGGTTCGGCCAGTCGACGGCGATCGGCAGGTCGACCTCGCCCCGGGGCTCGGTCATCTCGCCCGTCACCCGGGCGACATAGGTCTTCTTCACCTGCCGCTTCTCGAACTGCAGCCCGAGGTGGCGCTGCGCGTGCGGGGTCAGCGCGAAGGCCATCACGCCCGAGGTGTCGCGGTCGAGCCGGTGCACCAGGAGCACCTCGGGGAAGGCCACCGAGAGCCGGGCGATCAGGCAGTCGGCCAGCTCCGGCCCCTTGCCCGGCACCGACAGCAGCCCCGCCGGCTTGTCGACCACGAGGATCTCGTGATCGGCGTGCAGGACGGGGATCTCTCCTTGCGGGGGGTCGTAGTCGGCGCGGGTCTCAGACAATCTCGTGGCCGTCGTTGCGCAGCGCCTCGGCGATGGCGCGGATGTGGTCCGGCCCGGTCTCGCAGCAGCCGCCGACGATGGTCGCCCCGCGCCGCACCCAGTCGAGCGCGAAGCCCGCGTAGCGTTCGGGCCCCATGTCGCGCCGGGTGGAGAGCGCGTCGACTGTCGGGTCGGGCGTCAGGAACTCCTTGGTCAGCCCCGAGAAGGCGTTGGCATAGGCGCCGAAGGGCAGCTCGGAGCGGGCCAGGATGTCGAGCGCCGGGCCCATAGCCTCGGGCGCCGAGCAATTGGCGAGGATCGCCTGGCAGCCGCCCTTCTCGGCCAGCGCCAGGGCCTCGGAGACGGGCTCGCCCGAGCGCAGCTTGCTGCCGTCCTCGTCGTCGACGGTGATCGCCACCCAGACCGGGCGGCTGCTCTCGCGGCCCGCGCGCAGCGCCGCCTCGAGGTTCTCGAGCGTGGCCTGGGTCTCGAAGACGATCACGTCGACCTCGGGGGCCATGCGGCGGACGATCTCGGAATAGGTGGCGACCGCGGTCTCCATCCCCGGGAAGACATCGGTGCGGTAGGAGGCGCCGAGCGGCCCGATGCAGCCGGCGATCCGGCCCTTGCCATGGGCGTCGCGGGCCCATTCGGCCTCGGCCAGGGCGGCGGCGCGGAACTCCTCGATGCGGTCCGAGAGGCCCGCGCGTTCGAGCCGGTCGGGCAGGATCGCATAGGTGTTGGCCATGGCGACGCTGGCCCCGGCGCGGAAGAAATCCTCGTGCACCTGCTGCACCAGCCCGGGCCGGTCGATCATCACCTGCGTCGCCCAGAGCGGGGTCGGCGCCTCGCCCGAGCGGCGGATCAGCTCCTGTCCGAGCCCGCCATCCAGCAATGTGATCTTGGCCATGCCCGCTCCTTTCGTCTTCTGGCGTGACCGGGGGGGGCCCGGTCTGTGCGTCTCCGGCGGGTGGTTCCGCCGGGTCTTGGTGGTTCCGGGGCGCGCCCCGGATGAGGCCCTTCTGGCGGCCCCGGGCCTTCGGTCCTGTCGCGTCCGGCTCCTCGGTTCGGCCCCGGCCCAACCCAGTGGCCCCGAGGCTCCGCCCGACACGTCTCCCCCGGGGTCTATCCCCAGGCCAACCTAACCGCCAGCCCGCCAAAGACCAGCGCCGCGATCCGGTTCAAGAGCCGGCCCCGCGCCGCCAGCACGTGGCGCAGCGCCCCGCCCGCCGCGCCATAGGCGCCGGTCACCACAAAGGCCGTGGCCACGAAAAGCGCCCCGAGGCTCAGGAGCTGCGACCAGACCGGACCGCGCGCCGGATCGGCGAATTGCGGCAGGAAGGCCAGGATAAACAGCGCCACCTTGGGGTTGAGAAGATTGGTGATCACCCCGCGCCGGAAGGCCTGGGCAAGCCCGGTGCTGCCCTCGCCCGTGACCCCCGGCGGCGCGCGCCAGGCGCGCCAGGCCAGGAACAGAAGGTAGCCCGCCCCGGCCCAGCGGATCACCTCGAAGGCGCCGGGCAGCGCGTGGAGCGCCGCCGCCACGCCGAAGGCGACCAGCAGCACATGACCCAGGCAGCCGATGCTGACGCCCGCCGCCGCCGCGAGCCCCGCGCGCGGGCCGCCGCGCGCCCCCGAGGCCAGCGCGAACATCACATCCGCCCCGGGGGTGAGGTTCACCGCCAGCCCCGCGCCCAGGAAGGCCAGGAGCGTCGCGGTCTCGGGCAGGGCGATCATGGCCGCCCTGCGGACGTCGGAGTGAGGTTGGGAATGCAGTGCTCAGACAAAGATCGTGGCCCCCAGCGCCAGCCCGTAGAAGATGAAACAGGCCGCGAGGATACGCCTCACGACCCGGTTCGCAACCGCCCCGAGCGCGGCCTGCCCGATCCAGGCCCCGAGCGCGGTGTAGCTGGCGTAGCTCGCCGCGGTGATGCTCAGCGCGGTCGGCACGATGACCCACATCTGCTGGCCGATCGGCACGTCGGGGGCGACGAACTGCGAGAAGGCGGCGAGGTAGCCCGCGACGCTCTTGGGGTTGATCGTGGCCACCGCGAAGGCCCGCCCGTAGATCCGCCCGCGCTCCGAGGGCTCCGCGGCCAGGGGCTGGGCGGCACGCCGCCAGCCGCGCAGACCCAGCCAGATCAGCACCGCCGCCCCGGCCACCTTGGCGGCCAGGAACAGCGCCGGGGCCTTGGTCAGAAGCGCGGTGATGCCCAGCGCCGAGAGCCCGAGAAACAGCGCCGCCTGGGTCAGGATCGCCGCCACGCCCCAGAGCGCCCGGAGAAAGCCGTGGCTCATGCCGTTCTGGATGCAGTTGACCGCGTTCGGCCCCGGCGAGGTGACGAAGATCACCCAGAAGCCCGCGAAGACGAGCCAGTCCGCTGGGCTCATTCCGCCTGCTCGAAGGTGGTCTTGAGGATCGCCGCCAGCGCCTTGGCGTCGGTCGCGTCGAAGGCGCCGGGCAAATCGCTGTCGATGTCGAGGACGCCCAGGAGACGCCCCGCCCCGGTCCGGACCGGCAGGACGATCTCGGAACGGGTGGAGCTGGAACAGGCGATATGGCCCGGGAAGGCCTCCACGTCGTCGACAAGCTGGGTCTCGCCGGTGCGCGCCGCGGCGCCGCAGACGCCCCGGTCGAAGGGGATCACCAGGCAGCCGTGGCCGCCCTGGTAGGGGCCGATCTTCAGAAGCTCGGGCGCGGTGACGCGGTAGAAGCCGGTCCAGTCGAAGCGGTCGTCGGCGTGGTGCAGCTCGCAGACCAGCGTCGCCATGAGCGCCACGCTGTCGGTCTCGCCCTCGGTCAGGGCGCCGATGGTCTTGGCCAGCTCGTCATAATCCGCGCGCATCGCTTGCCTCCGCTTTCTGCCGTACCCCGCCGGGCTATCGCGCCCGGCCCGCGCCGGCAAGGCCGGGGGCGGTTAAGGGGAGGCGGTTCGGGGGTGGCTCGCCGGCGGCGGAATTTCCGAGGGGCCCATTCGGGTGCCGCACCCCAGCAGCGAATATTCCTCCGGGCCGGTTAGGGAGCTGCACCCCGGCCACGCAATTTCCCGAGGATTGGTTCGGGGCCTCCACCGCAACGTCCCAAATTCCCCAAGGGCCGGTTCACCGCCCCGCCCCCACCGCGCAAAAAGCCGATTGCATCATCCGCCGTTTCGCGGATTCTGCGCCGCATGATACCCGAGCTCCTGCCCGCCCTTCTGGCCTTCGCCTTCGTCACCGTCATCACGCCGGGGCCGAACAACTTCATGCTGATGGCCTCGGGCGCGAACTTCGGCTTCCGCCGCACGGTGCCGCATATGCTGGGCATCGGGCTCGGCTTTCCGGCGATGTGTTTCTGCGTCGGGCTCGGGGTGATGCGGCTCTTCGACCTCTGGCCGCCGCTCTACACCATCCTCACGGTGCTCTCGGTCGGCTACATGCTGTTCCTGGCCTGGAAGATCGCCAATGCCGCCGCCCCCGAGAAGGGCGGCCAGGGCCCCGCCACGGGCAAGCCCCTGTCGTTCTTCGAGGCGGCCTCGTTCCAATGGGTGAACCCCAAGGCCTGGTCCATGGCGCTCTCGGCTATCACGCTCTACGCCTCGGGGCGCAGCCTCGGCGCGGTGCTCTGGGTGGTGGCCGCCTATGTGGCCTGTTCGGCGATCTCGACCACCGGCTGGACCGCGCTTGGCACCCAGCTCAGGCGCTTCCTGCAGCAGCCCGCGCGGCTGCGGGTCTTCAACTGGACCATGGCCGGGCTGCTCGTCGCCTCGCTGATCCCGGTGATCCTGCGCTGAGCGCGCCCGCATCCGGTTGCAAAACAGGGCGTCGCGCGGCATATCGGCCCGAGGTCAAAGGGAATACGCGATGACGCATTATCTCGACTTCGAAAAGCCGCTCGCCGAGATCGAAGGCAAGTCCGAAGAGCTGCGCGCCATGGCGCGTTCGAGCGAGGGCATGGATATCGAGGCCGAGGCCCGGGCGCTCGACAAGAAGGCCACGAACCTTCTCAAGGATCTCTACGCCAAGCTGACGCCCTGGCGGAAGTGCCAGGTCGCCCGGCACCCCGACCGGCCGCATTGCCGCGACTACATCGACGCCCTCTTCACCGAGTACACGCCGCTGGCGGGCGACCGCGCCTTCGGCGACGACCACGCGGTGATGGGCGGGCTGGCGCGGTTCAACGACCGGCCCGTCGTGGTGATCGGCCACGAGAAGGGCAACGACACCCAGTCGCGGCTGACCCACAACTTCGGCATGGCCCGCCCCGAGGGCTACCGCAAGGCGATCCGCCTGATGGACATGGCCGACCGCTTCGGCCTGCCGGTGATCACCCTGGTCGACACCCCCGGCGCCTACCCCGGCAAGGGCGCCGAGGAGCGCGGCCAGTCCGAGGCCATCGCGCGCTCGACCGAGAAATGCCTGCAGATCGGCGTGCCGCTCCTGTCGGTGATCATCGGCGAGGGCGGCTCGGGCGGGGCGGTGGCCTTCGCCAGCGCCAACCGCATCGCGATGCTCGAGCATTCGGTCTATTCGGTGATCTCGCCCGAGGGCTGCGCCTCGATCCTGTGGAAGAATGCCGAGAAGATGCGCGAGGCCGCCGAGGCGCTGCGCCTGACCGCGCAGGACCTCAAGAAGCTGGGCATCTGCGACCGGATCATCCCCGAGCCCCTGGGCGGCGCCCATCGCGACGGCCCCGCCGCCATCGCCGCCGTGGGCGAGGCGATCGAGGCCATGCTGGGCGAGTTCGAGAAAACCTCCCCCGAGGAGCTGGTCGCCGCGCGCCGCAAGAAGTTCCTGGAGATGGGCTCGAAGGGCCTGGCGGCCTGACGCGCGACGGGCGCGTGACGCGCCCGCATCCCCGATCAATCGAGAAGGCCCCGCGCGCGCTGCACGGGGCCTTTTTTTGTGCGCGGGCCGCGGCGAGCCCCGCCCGCCTAGCCGTCCTGGCGGATCCGCGCGTTCTCCGGGTCGTAGGGGCTGTCCTCGGCCACCACCGCGTCCCAGAGCTGGCCCAGCATCCGCACCTGCAGCGCCTGCCCCGCCTTGGCGAGATCGGGGCGCACGTAGCCCATGCCGATGGATGTGCCGAAGGCCACCGAATAGCCGCCCGAGGTCAGCCGCCCGACCCGGGTACCGTCCGCCAGATAGAGCGCCTCGCGGCCCCAGGGGTCGGCGTCCGAGGGCCCGTCGATCAGCACCGTGACGCAGCGCGAGCGGATGCCCTTGGCCTGCATCTCGGCCTTGCCGTGGAACTCCTTCGAGAGGTCGACGAAGCGCGGCAGATCGGCCTCGAGCGGGGTGGCGTCGCGGCCGAGCTCATGGCCAAAGGCGCGGTAGCTCTTTTCCTGGCGCAGCCAGTTCTGCGCCCGCGCGCCGACGAGCTTCAGCCCCAGCGGCTCGCCCGCTTCCATCAGCCGGTCCCAGAGGTGGGTCTGCATCTCGATCGGGTGATGCAGCTCCCAGCCGAGCTCGCCGGTGTAGGCGACGCGGATGGCGCGCACCGGCACCATGCCCAGCTCGATGTCGCGGCAGGACAGCCAGGGGAAGCGCTTGTTTGACAGCACCGTGGCCGGATCGGCGTCCTTGACCAGCGCGCCGAGGAGGTCGCGCGACTTCGGGCCCGCGACGGCGAAGACGCCCCACTGGGTGGTCACGTCCTGCACCTCGATCCAGCCCAGGTCTTCGCGGCGGTCCTCGGCGGCCTTGCGCAGGTAGTCGCCGTCATAACCCGTCCAGGCGCCCGCCGAGACCAGGTAGAAGCTGTCCTCGGCCAGACGCACCACGGTGTATTCGGTGCGCGTGGTGCCCGCCCCGGTCAGCGCGTAGGTCAGGTTGATGCGGCCGGTCTTGGGCAGGCGGTTGCAGGTGAACCAATCCATGAAGGCCGCGGCCCCCGGCCCCTTGACCAGGTGCTTGGTGAAGGCCGTGGCGTCGATCAGCCCGACGCCGTTGCGGATCGCCTCGGCCTCGGTGCGGGCGTAGTCCCACCAGCCGCCGCGCCGGAAGCTGCGGGCGGCGTGGTCGAAATCCTCCTCGGCCTCGGCGGGGCCGTAGTAGTTCGGCCGCTCCCAGCCATTGACCTGGCCGAACTGCGCGCCCCGGGCCTTCTGGCGGTCGTAGACCGGCGCGGTGCGCAGCGGCCGGCAGGCCGGGCGCTCCTCGTCGGGGTGGTGCAGGATGTAGACGTGCTCGTAGGCCTCCTCGTTCTTGCGGGCGGCATACTCGGTCGTCATCCAGTCGCCGTAGCGCTTGGGATCGAGCGAGGCCATGTCGATCTCGGCCTCGCCGGCGACCATCATCTGCGCGAGGTATTCCCCCGCCCCGCCGGCGGCGGTGATCCCGAAGGAGAAGCCCTCGGCCAGCCACATGTTGCGCAGCCCCGGCGCCGGGCCGATCAGCGGGTTGCCGTCGGGGGTGTAGCAGATCGGGCCGTTGTAATCGTCCTTGAGGCCGACCTCCTCGGACGAGGGGATGCGGTGGATCATCGACATGTACTCTTCCTCGATGCGCTCGAGGTCGAGCGGGAAGAGATCGGCGCGGAAGCTGTCGGGCACCCCGTATTCGAAGCGCGCCGGGGCGTTGCGCTCGTAGGGGCCGAGGATCCAGCCGCCGCGCTCTTCGCGGACGTACCACTTGGCGTCGGCGTCGCGCAGCACCGGGTGCTCGCCGCCGCCCTCGCGGCGGTAGGCGACAAGCGCGGGGTCGGGCTCGGTGACGATATACTGGTGCTCGACCGGGATCGCGGGGATCTTGATACCGAGCATCCGCGCGGTGCGCTGCGCGTGGTTGCCGGTGGCGGTCACCACGTGTTCGGCGGTGATCACCGCGGTCTCTTCCGAAGGCACCAGGTTGCCGCCCTTCTCGACCATCTTGGAGACCGAGACCCGCCATTCCGCGCCGGTCCACTCGTAGCCGTCGACCTGCCACTTGCGCTCGACCGTGACGCCGCGCTGGCGCGCGCCCTTGGCCATGGCCATGGTGACATCGGCGGGGTTAATGTAGCCGTCCGTCGGGTGGTAGATCGCCCCTTCGAGGTCTTCGGTCCGCAAAAGCGGCCAGCGCGCCTTGATCTCCGAGGGCGTCAGCCACTCGAAAGGCACGTCGCAGGTCTCGGCGGTGGTGGCATAGAGCAGGTATTCGTCCATGCGCGCCTTCGACTGCGCCATGCGCAGGTTGCCCACCACCGAGAAGCCAGCGTTGAGCCCGGTCTCTTCCTCCAGCGTCTTGTAGAAGCGGATCGAGTAGTCGTGGATATGGGTCGTCGCGTAGGACATGTTGAAATAGGGCAGAAGCCCCGCCGCATGCCAGGTCGAGCCGCTCGTCAGCTCGTCGCGTTCGAGCAGCATCACCTCGTCCCAGCCGTGCCGGGCGAGGTGATAGGCGATGGAGGTGCCGACGGCGCCGCCGCCGACCACGAGGGCTTTCACATGGGTTTTCATCGGCATTTCTTCCCTGTCCTGTCCCGCTCGTCCTAACGCGGCAGCCGAAGAGGGCTTACGCGGCGCCCGACTTGTCATGTGGGGAAAGCGACATCGGGGCGGGGTGACGGGGTGGTCGGTCGGAAGGTGTGGCGCGGGTGGAGGATGGGAGGGCCCGCGGATGGATCGGCAGGTCTGGTGGCTGTGATCGGCCGGGAGGCATCGCGCGGTTGAGGGGCGCGGTGCGGCGCGGCTGCAGGTGTCACAGTGATACACGATGCGCTGCACTTCAGTCCGGCGCGTTGCAGTGCAGCGCAGTGCGCTGCAGTTCAGTCCGGTGCGTTGCAGTGCGGCGCCCTGAGTTGCCATGAAGGATTGTCGACCCGCGGAAACGGCAGCAGCGCAGTGGCTTTATCCGCTGCGACGACTACTCATCGTCATCCTGTGCCAGCCGGACTACTAAAGCGCGCCTCCTGCGCCCGAATAGCATCGAAGATGCCGGGCGCGCGCCGGACCGGCCCCTTGGGCCGGCGCTCCTTGGGGAGGCGTGCTTAGTTTGTGGTTCGTCCTGACCTTGCTTAGATAAAGCGCTTCGCTCGGAGGTCAGCAGCGCCGGCCCCCGGTCCGGCGCGCGCCCTCTGTTGGGAGGGCTGGAAAGCGGGAAGGCGCAGCTCGGAGCGGCGCGGAGGAGCCCGAAGGGGTCCGTCGCATGGCCCGCCGTCCGACCCGAAGCCTAGGCCAAGCCAAGCACGCCACCCTCGCTGAAACGCTCAATCCCAACATTTTCGGGAGCATTTCCCAGCGAACGGCCCCGGCACCTTACGCCCCTCTACTGCGGTGCACCCCGCTCAGCCCCACGCACCCTCAATAAATATACCGGATCTGATCCGTCCAATACCGCTCCACCCGGCGCAGGGTGTGCAGCACGTCGGAGAAGCCCTCGGGCCCGACGACGCCGGTGCGGGTCATGCCTTCGGCGTGGCGGGCGAAGAGCGCTTCCATCAGCTGGCGCACGTCGTGGCCCTTGCGGGTCAGCCGCACCCGAACCGAGCGGCGGTCCACCTCGGAGCGCTGGTGGTGCATGTAGCCCGCCTCCACCAGTTTCTTCAGATTGTAGCTGACGTTGCTGCCCTGGTAGTAGCCGCGCGATTTGAGCTCGCCGGCGGTGACCTCGTTGTCGCCGATGTTGAACAGCAAGAGCGCCTGCACGGCGTTGATCTCGAGCAGGCCGGTGCGTTCGAACTCGTCCTTGATCACGTCGAGAAGCAGCCGGTGCAGTCGCTCGACCATGGCGAGCGTGTCGAGATAGGAGGTCATCTGACCCGGACCCTGGGCCCGCCCGACACTGGAAATGATGCTCATCCGCCGCCTCCGCAATTGCGCGATTGGCGGCAGGAAAACGCAAAACCCCCAAGGAAGGGTTAAGCCGGGCGGGCCCCGGGGACATCCTCTGGCCCTACCCCTGCCTCAGCCCCCGGCGCCCGAGGGATGGGCAGCGATGGCGCCCGAGATCTCGGCCACGATCGGGGCGTGCTCCTCGGGCGGCGCGACCTGGCCGGTCACCCACTGGTAGAGGTCCTGGTCGTTCTCGGAGAGCAGCGCGTCATAGGCCGCGAGGCCGGCCTCGTCGAGATCGCCCAGCCGGCTCTCGGCGAAGCGCGAGAGGATCAGGTCCATCTCCTTGATGCCGCGCCGCATCGAGCGCATGCGCAGCCGCTTGATCCGCTCGGCGCGGGGCTCTCCGGTGCGGGGTGTTTCCTTGATCATGCGGGCTCCGTCTGGCCGGTGGCGCGCAGGCGCTTCTCGAGCCGCGCGGAGCGGTCGGCCAGCGCCTGCATCTCGACACGGATCGCGCGCAGCTCGGCGATGGCCTCGCGCAGGTCCTGGCTGCCGGCGGGCTCCTCGCCCGGCGGCGAGACGCCCTCGCCCTCGCCGGTCAGGAGCCAGATGATCGAGACGTTCAGCAGCCCCGAGATCATCGACAGCTTGTTGGCGCGCGGCTCGGAGAGGTCGTTCTCCCAGTTCTGCAGCGTCTTCAGCTTCACCCCAAGCCGCCGCGACAGCTGTTCAGGCGTCATGCCGGCGGCCTCGCGGGCCCCGGCGATCCGGTCTCCGAAGGTCGCGGCATCGGGGCCGTACCAATCGAAATCGCTCATCAATCCTGTTCTCCTCACCGTGGCAGGGCGCGCCTTGCGCCGTGGTCTCCGCCCCCGTAAAACCATGGGACACTTGGAAAAATGACTGGCGCGCAGATGTCCTTCTACTCTCACACGCTTTCCCGTGTCGCCCCCTCTCCGACGGTCGCGGTGACCCAGCTGGCCCGCGATCTGGCGGCCGAGGGGCGGGATGTCATCGGTCTGGGGGCCGGCGAGCCCGACTTTGACACGCCGGACAACATCAAGTCAGCAGCCATTGCGGCGATTCATGCTGGAAAAACGAAATATACCGCACCGGACGGAATTCCAGAACTGAAGGCGGCGATCTGCGCCAAGTTCCGCCGCGAGAACGGGCTGGAGTACGGCCCCGCGCAGGTCTCGGTCTCGACCGGCGGCAAGCAGGTGCTGTTCAACGCGCTCCTGGCGACCCTGAACCCCGGCGACGAGGTGGTGATCCCCGCGCCCTACTGGGTCAGCTACCCCGACATCGTGCGGATCGGCGGCGCCGAGCCGGTGGTGGTGCCCGCGGGCCTCGAGACCGGCTTCAAGCTCACGCCCGAGGCGCTGGAGGCGGCGATCACGCCGCGCACCAAGTGGCTCATCTTCAACTCGCCCAGCAATCCCACCGGCGCGGGCTATTCGCGCGCCGAGCTGAAGGCGCTGACCGATGTGCTGATGCGGCACCCGCAGGTCTGGGTGCTGACCGACGACATGTACGAGCACCTGGCCTATGACGGGTTCACCTTCTGCACGCCCGCCGAGGTCGAGCCCCGGCTCTACGACCGCACACTGACGGTCAACGGCGTCTCCAAGGCCTATGCGATGACCGGCTGGCGCATCGGCTATGCGGCGGGCCCCGAGCCGCTGATCGCGGCGATGCGCAAGGTGCAGTCGCAGTCCACCACCAACCCCTGTTCGATCAGCCAATGGGCCGCGGTCGAGGCGCTCGAGGGGCCGCAGGACTTCCTGGCGGAACGCGCGGAGGCCTTCCGGCGGCGGCGCGACCTGGTGGTCGCCGCGCTGAACGACACGCCGCATCTGACCTGCCCGACGCCCGAGGGCGCCTTCTACGTCTATCCCTCCTGCGCGGGGGCGATCGGCAAGACCAGCGCGGCGGGCACCCGTATCGGTGACGACGAGACCTTCGCGCGGGCGCTTCTCGAGGAAGAGGGCGTCGCGGTGGTCTTCGGCGCCGCCTTCGGACTGTCGCCGCACTTCCGGATCAGCTATGCAACCTCAGACGAGGCGCTTACCCAGGCGTGTGAGCGGATTCGCCGGTTCTGCGCAGGATTGAAGTGAGGGCCAGCCATGGCGGGCGATCTTCCCGAGTATTACTTCCGCATCCGCGAGAACGGCGCGCTGGTCTTTCGGATCGACACCGAGAACCGCCAGCGGCGGATCGACATGGACCCGATCGCGGTGGCCAATATCCGCAACGGCGAGATCAAGCCGCAGGGCGACCGGGTCTTGTCGGACGAGGACCTGGCCGAGATCCGCGACTGGATGGACAAGCGCAAGGCGCTCCTGGCGCTGCGCGACATCGACGACATCCACCGGGCGATCGACCACATGAACCTGACGACGCAATGGGCCCAGAGCCGCGCCAGCGACGCGCAGCTCGACGAGGTGACCGACGCGCTGCTCCTGGCGATGCACGACCTGCGCACGGTGCTGGTGCGGAAGAAGGCGGACCGGCTGACGAAGGGGTGATTGGGGCGGTGTTTGGGCTGGCCGGTGAGGGCCGGCTTTCGGCCCTAGAGCACACCGTCCAACGTTAGCGCACCGCTTGCGCCCGAATAGCACCACAGCCACCGGGCCCAGCCTTCTTCTGATGCAAGCCAATCAGTCTGTCATCAAGAACCGCTCTTGCAACACGCACTTCTTGCGCCCGAATAGCGCCGCAGGCGCCGGGCGCGCGCCGGACCGGCCCCTTGGGCCGGCGCTCCTTGGGGTGGCGTGCTTAGTTCGTCTTTAGTCCTGACCTTGCATGGATAAAGCGCAAAGCTCTGAGGGCAGCAGCGCCGGCCCCCGGTCCGGCGCGCGCCCTTTGCCTTTCAGGGGAGGCGCGGGGTGAGAGGGTGGAAGGGGAGCGCGGGGTGACTGGTTGGTCGGAGCGCCTTGGGTCGGGAATGCCGGCTTATCGGGTAGGTCACGCCAAGCCTGTCGTTCGACGTGAAGCTTCACGCCATGGCCCGCGCAATCCCTGACCTCGCAGCCAGAGTCCGCCCTCGCATCTCGGACAGCGCGCGCCACCCTCTCGGCCAGAGCGAACCGTTACCTCTCGGCCAACACGCGCGCGCCCTCTCGGCCAAGGCGACCCCTCACCTCTCGCCCGGCGCGCCCATTAATCGGTCCGCTGCGGGCGAGACACTTTGGCCCCTAACCCTCAAGCCAGAACCACCCAGCCCCCGACCGCCAAACCCACCTCACACCCGCCGCCGCCCGGCGAGCGACATCCGGCCGGCCAGCAGCACATAGGCCAGCACCAGCGCCAGCGCGGTGCCCACCAGGAACAGCAGGAGCGCCCCGAGCGTGCCTTCCACCGGCATCACGCCCCCCAAGACCCCCGGCAGCGCGCCGGTGACGATCTGCCAGCCCATGGTCAGCGCCAGCCAGCCCAGCACCGCGGCGAACCCGGCCAGATACCCCAGACGCGGACCGCGGCGGCGGAAGCGCAGCCCGCGCCGGACGCTTGCCTTGGCCCGGGCGAAATCCTCTCCGATGGCGATCAGCGCGGGCACCACCAGCAGCACCAGGAGCATCCCGAAGCCCAACCCGTAGACCAGCGTGATCACCGTGGGCTTCAGGAACTCGGCCTGCGAAGACCCCTCGTAGAGAAGCGGCGCCAGCCCCAGCACCGTCGTCAGCGTGGTCAGCAGCACCGGCCGAAGCCGGTCCGCGGCACCGTCGACGATGGCCGGCAGGATGCCCCGCTCGGCGGCATATTCGTCGATCGTGGTCACCAGGACGATGCTGTCGTTGATGATGATCCCGGTCATGCCCAGAAGCCCCACCACCGTGAACATCGACATCGGCACGTCCCAGTGCCAATGCCCGAGGATCGTGCCGACCAGGCCGAAGGGGATGATCGCCATGACCACCAGCGGCCGCGACCAGCTCTCGAAGACCCAGGCGAGCACCAGGAAGATCCCCAGGAGCACCATGACCAGCGCCGCCAGCGCATCGGCCATGAACTCGTCCTCCTGTTCGGAGAGCCCCGAGAGCCGGTAGTCGACCTGCCGCTCGGCGGCGATGCCGGGCAGGATCTCGTCCTCGAGCGCCTGCATGACCTCGGCGGCGCGGGCAGGGTCGTCCTCGGAGAGATCGCCGTTGACCGAGATCAGCCGCACGCCGTTCTCGCGGCGGACCGTGGAAAAGCCCGCCTGCCGCTCGACCTGCACGATGTCGGCCAGCGCCACGTAAGCGCCCTCGGGGGTGCGCAGCTGCATGCGTTCGAGGAAATCGGCGGTCTGCTCGCCCTCGGGCAGCTCCACGCGAATCGCCGCCGAGCGCGGGCCCACCGGGTAGGTCGCGGCCTCGACGCCGCCGAGCCGCGCCCGCAGGGTCTGGCCCAGCGTGTCGATGTCGAAGCCCAGCGCCTGGCCGCGCGCGGTCAGATCCAGGATCAGCTCTTCCTTGTCGTAGGAGAGGTCATCCTCCAACGCCGAGACCTCGGGGAACTGCGACAGCTCGGTCTTCAGGTCCTCGGCGGCGGCCTTCAGCGTGCTCGCATCGGCGCCAAAGAACTGCACGTCGAGCGCATCGCCCCCAGGCCCCGAGCGCCAGCCCCGGAAGCTCACCGTCTCGGAAAGCGGGTGCCGCTCGACCCGCTCCTGCAGCTCGCCCACGAACTGGAAGGAGGAATAGGGCCGCAGGTCGGCCGAGATCAGCTCGATCGCGATGGAGCCCAGCTGATCGGGCTCCTTGTTCTCGGTGCCGGACAGCCCGCGCCCGGTGTTGCCGCCGATCTCGGAGAGGACGTATTCCACGGGGTTGGCGCCGTGGCGTTCCTCGTATTCGGCGGCCAGCTCCTCGACCGCGCGCTGCATGGCGCGCATCTGCTCGAAGCTGTCGGCGCGGTCGGCGCCCGGCGCCATGGCGAAATTGCCGGTCACCGAATCCTGTTCCGGCGCGTTGAAGAAGCGCCAGGGCACATCACCCTTGATCAAGAGCGCGGTCTGCCCAGCCAGCAGCACCACCGTGCCCGCCAGCACCACGTAGCGGCCGGCGATCACCCAGCCCATGAGCGGGCGGAAGAGCCGCTCGCGGGCCCAGCGGAAGCCCCGGTTCACCACACGCGAGGGCGCATCGTACCAATGCCGCTTGTCGGCATGGCTGAGCGCGTGGCGCATGTGGTTGGGCAGGATCAGGAAGCACTCGACGAGGCTCGCGATCAACACCGCGATCACGGTGAAGGGGATGTCGGCGATCAGCGAGCCGAAGCGCCCGCCGATCAGCACCAGCCCGAAGAAGGCGATCACCGTGGTCAGCGTGGCGCAGAAGACCGGGAGCGCCATGCGCGCCGCCGCGGTCTCGGCCGCCGCGGCGGGCCCGAGCCCGCGCCGCGCGAGGTGGTCGGAATGTTCACCCACGACGATGGCGTCATCGACCACGATCCCCAGCGTGATGATCAGCGCGAAAAGCGAGATCATGTTGATCGTGAGCCCGGCCAGATACATCAGCCCGATGGCTGCCAGCATGGCGGTCGGGATGCCCGCGGCCACCCAGAAGGCGATCCGGGCGTTGAGGAACAAAAACAGCAGGCAGACCACCAGCCCGAGCCCCATCAGCCCGTTGTCGACCAGGATGTCGAGCCGCCCCGAGATCATGTCGGCGCGCTTGCGGATCAGGTCGATCGAGGCGCCCTCGGGCATCTCGGCCTCGAGCTCGGCGGCGACCTCCTCGACCTCGCGCTGGATGGCGATGGCGTCGCCCCGCGCGGTGCGGTCGACCCGGATCGAGATGGCGGGGTTCTCACCGACGTAATAGCTGCGCTCGCGGGTCACGCCCTCGACGCGGATGCTGGCCACGTCGCCGACGGTCAGCTTGGTGCCGTCGGGGTTGGAGCGCAGGACGATGGTCTCGATCTCGTCGGCGGCGCGTTTCTCGGTGCCGGTACGGACCCGGGCGTTGGCGCCTTCGACCTCGCCTGCCGGGTCGGCGTCGACCTCGCCGCCGATGGCCGCGGCGATCTCGCGCAGGGTCACGTCATGGGCGATCAGGCTGGTCGAGGAGACCTCGACCACCGTCTCGGGCGCCGAGAGGCCGCGGATCGTGGTGTTGGTCACCCCCTCGGCGAAAAGCCGGTTCACGAAGATGTCGGCGTAATTGGCGAGCTGCTCGGGCGCGATGGGGCCCTGGATCACCACGTCGGTCACCCGGTCGAACCAGGTCGAGCGGCCGATCTCGGGCTCCTCGGCGTCCTCGGGCAGCTGGGTCACGCTGTCGACCGCCTGGCGCACATCGTTGGTGGCGCGGCCCATGTCCCAGCCGGGCTCGAATTCGAGCTCGATCGCCGCCACCCCCTCGCGCGAGCGGGCGCGGCTCGCTTCCACCCCGTCGACCGAGAGGAGCGCAGGTTCCAGGAGCTGCACGATGCCTTGGTCGACATCCTCGGCGCCCGCGCCCTCCCAGGTGACGGTGACGTCGATCTCGTCGATCACCACGTCGGGGAAGAACTGCGCGCGCATGTTCGGCACGGCGAAGGCCCCGGCGGCCAGCATCACCACGAACAGAAGGTTCGCCAGCGTCCGGTGCCGGGTGAAATAGGAAAACAGCCCGAAGAGCGCGCTTGTCCGACCGCCCATGCCCTAGCCCCCGATCCGCGCTTCGAGCCGGGCCACCATGGCCGCGGGCACGCGGGGTTCGCTGAGCTGGGCGAGGATGCGCTCCTTGGCGTCCTCGGGCATGCGGGCATTGCCTTCGACGAAGGCGCGCAGCTTCTCGCGGCGGGCCTCGGAGAGCTCCATCAGCTCGTCGCCCGCGGGCGCCGCCTCCTCGGCCGCCCCGGCGTCGAGGTCGCGGGTCCGCACCTTGATGCCCGGCCCCAGAAGCGGCGTGCGCTGCGCCACGACCTGCCGCCCGGCGAGGGCCTCGCCCGCGACCAGCACCGCGTCGCCCTGGCGCCGCAGGAGCGTCACATCCGCCTCTTCGAGCCGGTCCTCGGCGCCGACCAGCAGCACCCGGCCGTTGCTGCCGAGCGCGGTGGCGGGCAGGCGCACGACCTGCGCGAGCGGCGGCTCCTCGACCCGGACGGTCACGAAGTCGCCCGGCTGGAAGCCCGCCGCCGAGGTCAGCCGCGCGTAGATCAGCCGCCCGGTCTCGCCCTCGGCGACCTGCGGGCTGGCGCGGTCGATCACGCCTTCCGCCACGAGGTCGGTCCCGAAGACGTCGAGCGTCGCGCTGACCGGCGCGCGCCGGACCCGGCCGTCATCGCCGAGAAGCCGCGCGAAGCCCTGGGTCGAGACCCGGAAGGCCACTTCCAGCGCGTCGGGGTCGATCAGCGTGGCGATCTGTTCGTTGGCCGAGACGAGCCGCCCTTCGACCACGGTCACATCGGCCAGCACGCCCGCGAAGCCCGCGCGGATCTCGGTCTCGGACAGGCGGCGCTCGGCCTCGGCCACGTCCAGCTCGCTGCGGGCGATCACGGTCTCGGCCTGGGCCACCCGCGCCTCGGCATCGGCCAGGGCCTGGCGGCGCTGGATCACCGTGGCGCGCGCCGCCGAGGCCTGCAGCTCGGCGGTCTCCACCGCCGTGGCGCTGCCGACGCCGCGCTCGCGCAGGTCCTCCTGCCGGGCGAAAGCGCGTTCATAAAGCGCCACCTGTTCCTCGGCGGCCTCGAGGTTGGCCCCGGCCAGTTCCACCGCGCGGCGGGCGTCGCGGGCCTCGGCCCGGGCGTCGGTCAGCGCCGAGCGGGCGCGGGCCAGCGCCGCCTCGGCATCGGCGGGGTCGATCCGCGCGAGCAGCTGGCCCTCGGTGACCTCGCCGCCGGCGTCGAAATCCTCGGAGAGCTCGACGATGCGCCCCGCCGCCTCGGTGCGGATCTCCAGCGTGCGGCGGCTTTCCACCGCGCCGTAAGCGGTCAGGACCGGCACCTCGGTGCCCGGGCTGGCGGTCACGACATTGACCGCGAAGACCCGCTCGCGGCCCTCGGGCATGCGCGGCTCATCGGCCATGCGGGTCGCCACGGCGCCCTGGATCAGCGTGCCGGCATAGACCAGGAGCCCCAGCGTCGCCGCCAGGAGGAAGAGACCCGTCAGGGAGCGTCGGAGAAAGCGCATTCCACCTCGTTCGCCAGCGCCGCAGAGGCGCGGCCAAGTGTTTCCATCATAGCGCGAGATAGCCGGATGGGAGAAATTTCCAAAGCGCCGCAGGCGGCTCTCACCGGAGTGTTACGTGGGCGGGCCCGAGATCCGTCGCGGGGCGGGGGATTTTTTTGGGCGTGGGTAGCGGGAGGGGTGGTGCTGGGCGGCTGGCGTGCTGAGGGTCGCGCTCAAGGCAGGTTGGCCACGCCCACGTGCTTGCGCCCAGCGCCCCGAACCCGCAGGCCACACCGCCCTTTCCCCGGTGCCCCGCCGATTGACCAATCCCCCTCCGGCTGTAATGTCGCCGGCAATTGCCCCCACGACCCCGGAGCCGCCATGCCGCCTCTCGACACCGCGCCGACCCTTCTCCTGATCTGGGCCGTGATCGGCTACCTCCTGGGTTCGATCCCCTTCGGCCTGATCGTCACGCGTGGCATGGGGCTTGCCGATCCGCGCGGCATCGGCTCGGGCAACATCGGGGCGACGAACGTCTTGCGCACCGGCTCCAAGGCGGCGGGGGCGGCGACGCTGCTGCTCGACGGGGCGAAGGGCTCCGCCGCGGTGCTGCTGGCGCGCGCGCTGGCGGGCGAGGACGCGGCGCAGATCGCGGCGCTCGCGGCCTTCCTGGGGCATTGCTACCCGGTCTGGCTGGGCTTTCGCGGCGGCAAGGGCGTGGCGACCTTCCTCGGCATCCTGCTGGCGCTCGACTGGGTTGTCGGCGGGCTGGCCTGCGCGATGTGGATCGCGGGCGTGGCGCTGACGCGGATCTCCTCGCTCGGCGCGCTCGTCGCGGCGGCCAGCGCCACGATCTGGATGGTGCTGCTGGCCCGGCCCGAGGCGCTGTTCCTGGGCGCGGTGCTGACGCTGCTGATCTACTGGCGGCACCGGACGAATATCGCGCGGCTGAAGGCCGGGACCGAGCCGAAGATCGGTCAGAAGAGCTAGGCGGCTGCCGGGGGCGTCCTCCCGCCAAGGCGGACGCCCGAAGGCACTCTTCAGGTCGCGTCGAGGAAGGCCCGGACCTCGGCGGCCACCTCCTCGGGATGGGTGATCGGCGCCATGTGACCCGCGCCAGGGATCACCACCTCACGCGCCTCGGGCAGACGCGCGAGGAGCTCGGCGTGGATCTCCGCGAGGATCGGCTCGGTTGTCTCCCCGCGCACCAAGAGCACCGGCAGGGCGCAGGCCTCGAGCCGCCCCGGCGCCAGGAGCCCCGCCGCATCCTCGTTCAGCGTCGCCTGGGTCTCGCCCACGATCCGCATCTGGCGGCCGATCTGCGCCCGGGCGCGGGGGCCCATCTCGTCCCAGGGGCGGCCCGCGCCCCAGGTCGCGGTGAAGACCCGTCCCGCGCGGTCGAGATCATCGGCCTCGAGCGCCTCGATCATCGGGCGGCCCGCGGCGCGGCGCGCCTCGAAGAGCTCCGGCGCCCGCGCCCGCGCGGCGGCGAAGAGCACCGGCTCGACCAGCACCATGCGGCGGATCTTGTCGGGGTGATCCTCGGCCAGGCGCAGCGCCACGGTGGCGCCAAAGGAATGGCCGAGAAGCGTGAGGCCCGGCTCGAGGTGCTCCGCGCCGATGGCGGTCACCTGGTCGTGGAAGCTCTCGGGGCCGGGGCCACTCCAGGGCGCGCTGCGGCCATGGCCGGGCATGTCGGGTGCGGCGATCGAGAGCCGGTCGCCCAGCCGCTCGGCCAGCCCGCCCCAGGCGCCGGAATGGGCCAGCGCGCAATGCAGCGCCAGCGCCGGGGCGCCCTGCCCGCGCGGCGCGCCCAGCGTGATGCGGTGCACCGCGCCGGTGGTGTTCTCGGCCCTGGCCCCGCCTCCGGTCTCGGCGTCGCGCGGCATCAGAGCCGGCCCGCCAGGTGGTCCTCCAGGTCGGACAGCCGGTCCTGCCCCCAGAAGCGCTCACCGCTGTCGACCACGTAGAAGGGCGCGCCGAAGACGCCGTTGGCGACCGCCTCCTCGAGATTGCGCTCGTAGGTCTCGGCCCCGGCCAGAAGGCCGCTGTCGGCGAGCCCCGGGTCAAAGCCCGCCTCGCTCAAGCAGGCCTTGATCACGTCGTCCTCGGCCACGTCCTTCTCCTCGGCCCAGCAGGCCCGCAGGAGAGCATGGACCAGCGCGCCCATATCGCCGCCGCCGGCCTTCTGCGCGGCGATCACCGCGTAGGAGGAGGGCGCCGCGTTGGTCGGCCAATGCGCGGGCTTGAGGTTGAAGGGCAGCCCCGCTTTCTTGGCCTGCCGCGGCAGATCCTGGGCACGATACTCCTGCCGCGAGGGGTGCCGGTCCTTGGGCGGGGTGCCCCCGGTGCGGGAAAACAGCGTCACGATGTCGAGCGGCTTGTAGGTGATCGAGGCGCCATGGGCCTCGGCCATCTCCTCGAGCCGTCGCCCTGCGAGATAGGTGAAGGGGGAAATGGTCGCGAAATAGTAGTCGATATGCGGCATATTCAAGGTCCTGGAGGTGTCGCGCTTTCCCGCCGAGCCTAGCCCATGCTAAGGGCGCGGCAATATCGAATCCAAATGGACCGCGCGACACATGCCCACCGTCATCGAACCCAAGCTCATCTCCGGGAACGCCAACCTCGACCTCGCGAAATCCATCGCGCGCCGCATGTCGCTTTACCGGGGCATGTCAGTGGGCCTCGTCGACGCGCGGATCGAAAGGTTCAACGACGCCGAGATCTTCGTCGAGGTCTACGAGAACGTCCGCGGCGAGGACATGTTCATCATCCAGCCGACCTCGAACCCGGCAAACGACAACCTGATGGAGCTCCTGATCATGGCCGATGCGCTGCGGCGCTCCTCGGCGGCGCGGATCACCGCGGTGATCCCCTATTTCGGCTATGCCCGCCAGGATCGCCGCACCAAGGCGCGGACCCCGATCACCGCCAAGCTGGTGGCCAACATGATGGTCTCGGCGGGGATCGAGCGGGTGCTGACCATGGATCTGCACGCGGCCCAGATCCAGGGCTTCTTCGACATCCCGGTGGACAACCTCTACGCCTCGCCGATTTTCGCGCTCGACGTGCAGTCGCAGTTCAAGGACTCGATGGACGACCTGATGGTGGTCTCGCCCGACGTCGGCGGCGTGGCGCGCGCCCGCGAGTTGGCCAAGCGCATCAACGCACCGCTCTCCATCGTCGACAAGCGCCGCGAGAAGGCGGGCGAGGTCGCCGAGATGACCGTGATCGGCGATGTCTCGGGCAAGAAATGCATCATCGTGGACGACATCTGCGACACCGCCGGGACGCTCTGCAAGGCGGCCGAGGTGCTGATGGACCACGGCGCCACCGAGGTGCATGCCTATATCACCCACGGCGTGCTCTCCGGCCCCGCGGTGGAGCGGATCTCGGCCAGCGTGATGAAATCGCTGGTGGTGACCGATTCGATCGCCGCCACGCCCGAGGCCAAGGGCGCGCCGAACATCCGCGTGGTGCCCACCGCGCCGCTCTTCGCGCAGGCGATCCTGAACATCTGGAACGGGACGTCGGTGTCCTCGCTCTTCGAGCTGGAGACGCTGGGGCCGATCTACGAGGGGATCCTGTAAGAGGGGGGTGAGAGGGGGCGCTTTGGTGAAGAGGCGCCCCTGCGGCGGGCTGTCCGAGAGATGGCCGGTGGTCTTGGGTCTTGCCTCTTGCGGCGACGCGCCTCCGCAGGCTGGCTGAGGACTGACCGGCGGTCTTGGGGCTGGCCTCCAAAGGGCAACGTTATCTCAGCCAACGTCCAAGTCGCCCCACCGGACGCCTCCTGAGCCAACCCTCCCCAACCACCCTCTTCTTGCGCCCGAATAGCACCGAAGGTGCCGGGCGCGCGCCGGACCGGCCCCTTGGGCCGGCGCTCCTTTGGATGGTGCGCCTAATTCGCCCCTAGCCCTGACCTTGCAGCCATAAAGCGCCCCGCTCAGAGGTCAGCAGCGCCGCCCCCCGGCCCGGCGCGCGCCCTCGGCTCAGACGTCCCCACCCCCTCACTTCCGCCGCAGATGCTCGTCCAGCCGCGGCATGATCTCCACGAAGTTGCAGGGGCGGTGCCGGTAGTCGAGCTGAAGCTTCAGGATCTCGTCCCAGGCGTCCTTGCAGGCGCCGGGGCTGCCGGGCAGCGCGAAGAGATAGGTGCCCGCGGCCACCCCTCCGGTCGCCCGGCTCTGCACCGCGGAGGTGCCGATCTTGGCCATGGACACATGCGTGAAGACCACCCCGAAGGCGTCGATCTCCTTCTCGTAGACGTCGCGATGCGCCTCGACACTCACGTCGCGCCCGGTGAGCCCGGTGCCGCCGGTGGAGATCACCACGTCGATGCCGGGATCGGCGCACCAGGAGCGCAGCCGCTCGGCGATGGCGCCCCGGTCGTCGCGCAGGATCTCGCGAGCGGCAAGCACATGGCCCGCCTCGGCGATCCGCGCGGCCAGCACGTCGCCCGAGCGGTCGTCCTCGGGGCTGCGGGTGTCCGAGACGGTCAGCACCGCGATGCGGACCGGCAGGAACTCGCGGCTCTCGTCGATGCGGCTCATGAGCGGGTCTCCTCGAGCTTGGCCTGCAGGTCCAGAAGATCCGCCCAGCTTTCGCGCTTCATCTGCGGATTGCGCAGGAGATAGGCGGGGTGGAACATCGGCATGACCGGCAGGCCGAGCGCCTCGGTCCAGCGGCCGCGGAGCCGCGTGATGCCGCGTTTGCCCAGCACCGCCGAGGCCGAGATATTGCCCATGATGACCAGCACCTCGGGGGCCGCCAACGCGACATGGCGCGCGAGGAAGGGATGCATCATGGCGATCTCCTCCTCGGTGGGCTCGCGGTTCTGCGGCGGCCGCCAGGGCAGGACGTTGGTGATGTAGAGGCCCTCCGGCCCCTCGCTCGCGCGGTCGAGGCCGATCGCCGCGAACATCCGGTCGAGGAGACGCCCGGCAGAGCCGACGAAAGGCTTGCCCTGGCGGTCCTCGTCGCGGCCCGGGGCCTCGCCGATCACCATGACGCGGGCCTCGGGGCGGCCGTCGGCGAAGACCAGGTTGCGCGCCCCGCGCTTCAGCTCGCAATGCTCGAAGCCTGCCATGGCCTCGCGCAGCGCCGCGAGGTCGGGGGCGGATTTGGCGGCGGCCTCGGCCTCGGCCACCGGGTCCTCCTGGGCCACGGCGCGGCTGGCGCCGGCCACGGCCACCGAGGCCTGCGCGGCGGTCTCCGCCAGCGCCGCCTCGGCCGCGGCGAAACGGTCGACGGGCGCTTCCGAGATCGTCTCGGTCACGCCCATCTCGTGCTGCCAGGCCAGCATCGCCTGCGCGCTATGCCAATCGAGCGAATCCATCACCGGCGACCTTATCCCCGCCACGCGCCCGGAGGAAAGGCGGGCGACCACCGATGACGCCAAGCCCCCCTTGCTGTGACCGGGGGGCATTCCTATAACGCTGCGACAATCCCCGAAGGGAGCACCCCCCGCCGATGCGTTTCGACCAGCGCCACCTTCTTGGCATCGAGCCCCTGCGGCCCGACGAGATCACCACGCTGCTCGACCTGGCGGACCGCTACGCCACGCTGAACCGCTCGCGGCAGAAGCGGTCGGGGATCCTCTCGGGGCTGACCCAGATCAACATGTTCTTCGAGAATTCGACGCGGACGCAGGCCAGCTTCGAGCTGGCCGGAAAGCGGCTCGGGGCGGATGTGATGTCCATGGCCATGGGCGCCTCCTCGATCAAGAAGGGCGAGACGCTGATCGACACGGCGCTGACGCTGAACGCCATGCATCCCGACCTCCTGGTGGTGCGCCACCCGAACTCGGGCGCGGTCGACCTTTTGGCGCAGAAGGTCAACTGCGCGGTGGTCAACGCTGGCGACGGGCGGCACGAGCATCCGACCCAGGCGCTGCTCGACGCGCTGACCATCCGCCGCGCCAAGGGCCGGCTGCACCGGCTGACCGTGGCGATCTGCGGCGACATCGCGCACAGCCGGGTGGCGCGCTCGAACCTGCTGCTCCTGCACAAGATGGAGAACCGCGTGCGGCTCGTCGGCCCGCCGACGCTCATGCCCGCGGGCATCGAGGACTTCGGCGTCGAGGTCTACCACGACATGGAAGAGGGCCTGCGCGACGCCGACGTGGTGATGATGCTGCGCCTTCAGCGCGAGCGCATGGACGGCGGCTTCATCCCGTCCGAGCGCGAGTATTTCTACCGCTACGGGCTCGACGCCGAGAAGCTCTCGGTCGCCAAGCCCGATGCCATCGTCATGCACCCCGGCCCGATGAACCGCGGGGTCGAGATCGACGGCACCATCGCCGACGACATCAACCGCTCGGTGATCCAGGAACAGGTGGAGATGGGCGTGGCCGTGCGCATGGCGGCGCTGGACCTACTGGCGCGCAACCTGCGCGCCCGACCGACGGAGCTGACCGCATGACCAAGATGCAGATCCGCGCCTCCGAGACCGGGGTGACGCGGCTCTTCCATCTCGACCTGCCGCCCGAGGCGGTCGACCGCTTCACCACCCAGGCCGGCACCGGGGAATATCCGCTGTCCTACGCGCTTGGCGCGACCAGGCTGCGCCCGAGCCTCGTTGACGTGGTGGCGATCCGCGACCTCGGCAAGATGCCGCTTTCGGCCTACCTGGCCGAGGCCCATGGCGTCACCGGGCCGGAGTTCGCCGAGATGCGGGGCCGCATCGACGGGCTCAAGGGCCATGTGGTGATCCTGCCGAGCCAGGCCTTCGGCGCCACCGGCCAGACGCTGACCGTCTCGAGCCCGCTCAACTGGGTCGGCACCTTCTCTGAACATGCCGCCGAGACCCGCGCCGAGCCGATCAAGACCGAGAGCACCAAGGGCATGGCGCCGCGCTCCGAGGGTCCAGACGACCCGCTCGCGCGGGGCAGCTCGCCGCTGTTGCGGGCGCTGATCATCGTGGTCGGCGCCATGCTGCTCGGTGCCCTGGCCTTCCTGGTGGTGCGCTGATGGCGGGCGCGGACCTCCTGATCACCGGCGCGCGGATCGTCGACCCCGAGGCCGGCACCGTCGAGGACGGCCATGTCCTCATCGAGGACGGTCGCATCTCCGAGATCACCTCGGAGATCGGCCCGCGGCTGACCGAGCGCGTCGCGCCCGAGAACCGCGTCGAGGCGGGCGGCAAGATGCTCGCCCCGGGCATCGTCGACATCGGCGTGAAGGTCTGCGAGCCGGGCGAGCGGCACAAGGAAAGCTACAAGACCGCCGGGGCGGCGGCCGCCGCGGGCGGCGTGACCACGCTTGTCACCCGGCCCGACACCGACCCGGTGATCGACACTCCCGAGGCGCTGGAGTTCATCCGCCGCCGCGGCCAGGAGGCCGCCCCGGTGCGCGTCCTGCCCATGGCGGCCCTGACCAAGGGCCGGGCGGGCACCGAGATGACCGAGCTCGGCTTTCTCCTGGATGCCGGCGCCGTGGCCTTCACAGATTGCGACCGGGTGATCGCCGACACCCGGGTGCTGACCCGGGCGCTGACCTATGCGCAGGGCCTCGGCGCGCTGGTCATCGGCCACCCACAGGAGCCGGGCCTGTCGCGCGGCGCTGCGGCGACCTCGGGCAAGTTCGCCTCGCTGCGCGGGCTGCCGGCGGTCTCGCCCATGGCCGAGCGCATGGGCCTCGATCGCGACATCGCCTTGGTCGAGATGACCGGCGTGCGCTACCACGCCGACCAGATCACCACGATCCGCGCCCTGCCCGCGCTGGAGCGCGCCAAGCGCAACGGCTTCGACGTGACCGCGGGCACCTCGATCCACCACCTGACGCTGAACGAGCTGGACCTCGCGGATTACCGCACCTTCTTCAAGGTCAAGCCGCCGCTCCGCTCCGAGGAGGACCGCCAGGCGGTGATCGAGGCGGTGCGCAGCGGGCTGATCGACACGATCTCCTCGATGCACACGCCGCAGGACGAGGAGAGCAAGCGCCTGCCCTTCGAGGAGGCCGCCTCGGGGGCGGTGGGCCTCGAGACCATGCTGCCGGTGCTGCTGCGGCTCTACCATTCGGGCGAGCTGGAATTGCCGGCGCTGTTCCGCGCGCTGTCGCTGAACCCCGCCCGGCGGCTCGGCCTCGAGGCCGGCCGCATGGCCAAGGGCGCGCCCGCGGACCTGATGCTCTTCGATCCCGACAAGCCGTTCATTCTGGACCGGTTCAAGCTTCTGTCGAAGTCGAAGAACACGCCGTTTGACAATGCCCGGCTGCAAGGCCGGGTGCTGATGACGCTGGTTGGCGGCCGGGTGGTCTACCGCGCGGGGTGAGGCGCGGGAGGTTGGGGGTTTTGGGGGGCGCAGTGGTAGGGGCGGCGGTCCCTTGTCCAAGGGCATCCGCTTTTTCGCCAGCCGCCTCCTCCGCCAGCGCCCCCTCGCCACCGGCATCGCGCTCCGCCGGCCACTCTCTCCACCGGCATAGCTCTCCGGCAGCCCCCTCGCCAACAGCGCCCCCCTCCACCGCCATCCCTCTCCGCCAGCGCGCCTTTCCGCCGGCAGCCCTCCTCTCCACCGGCGACCCTCTTCGCCAACCCCACGCTCCACTAGCGCCCGCTTTCCACCAGCACTCCTCTCCACCAGCCCCACCAGAGGGCGCGCGCCGGACCGGGGGCCGGCGCTTCTGCCCTTTGGGCTAAGCACTTTATCCCAACAAGGTCAGGACGAGAGGATAGCTATGCGCGCCATCCCAAGGAGCGCCGGCCCATCGGGCCGGTCCGGCGCGCGCCCGGCACCTTCGGTGCTATTCGGGCGCAAGAAAGAGGCGTTGGGGATCGGGGGACCGTGGGCGTGGGCGGTGAGGGATGCGTTGGGTATTTGACTGCGGCGCGGGGAACCCGGCGACGGTGCAGGGCCAAGCGGGATCTAACTTGGTGCACCTTTGAGGTTGTTAGATGTTCGCTGGTGCGGCCGCCTCACACGCTGAGACGCCCGTCCGGGTTCAGCCCGAAGTCGCATTTAGGGTCTGGCTCATGGCTCATAGCTAGCGTCAGTGCCTAACGCCTAGCCGCCAATGCCTATGCCTGGTGCCTGTGGTGCCCAGTGCCCAGTGCCCAGACCCGGAACCATCACCACCCCACCGCCTCAATACAAATCCCAGTCGTCCTCGCCCTTCAGCTCGCCGATGGCGGTCCAGGTCATGCGGACGCGGGCGACGCGGCTGTCGCCCCAGGTGCGGAAAACCAGGTCGAAGCCCTCGGGGCCGATCCGGTCGGCGGCGAGATCGGCGCGGATATTGGCCTCGCTGTCGATGTCCCAGAGCGACAGGCCGACCTGCACCGCCGGGCTGCCGCGGAAGGGCTCGGAGAAGCGCACGCGCTTGCGGCGCTCGCGGGCGCCCTCGCCGGTCCACATCTCGCCGCCGCTGGCGAAATCCGAGAAGACCTCGACCTCGCCCTGGTCGATGCCGATGACGTTGGAATTGAGCCTGCGCATGTCACCCCTGTCCTTGCCGCCCGGGCAGCATAGGGACGCGGGGGCCGGAGGGAAGATCCCGCCCCGAGGCGTCCCGGTCAGGCGTTAACCTTTTGCAACAGACCCCGGCCGGTCCGCAGACACGGAGGCATCGCCTGCCACATGTGGGGGCGCGCGCCTCCCTTGCCCTTGGCGCGGTGCCCTGCCCGCCGGGCTGAGGAGGCAGGGCGCACAGGCGCCCAGTGGCCCAACGGGTCATCCCACGTGACCCGGAGCCACGCGTGCCGCACCGCCATGGCACGCAACCGCCCTGCCCCGCAGCAGCACCGCTCGCCGCGTCCTCAACCGGCCCGTGCGCGCGTCCCTACCCGTCGCAGCTCCGCTCGCCGCGGCCTCACTCGACCCGTCCGCGCGCCCTGCCCTGCTGCAACACGGCTCGCCGCGTCCTCAATCGACCCGTCCGCGCGTCCCTACCCGTCGCAGCACCGCTCGCCGCGTCCTCTACCGAACCGTGCGCGCGCCCTGCCCCACCACACAGCCCGCCACGGCCTCAACCAACCTCAACGCCCCACGCGCCCTGCCCCGACAGCCAGCCCCCCAAAGCAAAAGGCGCGCCCCGGGGGACGCGCCTTCCGCAATCTTCCAAACCGGCCTCTGGATCAGAGGTTCGGCTGCCGCGTCGACAGGCCGATATGGGTGCCCACGGCGACCATGTCGGCCAGGAGCTTGGCCGCGTCGTCGACCGGGCCGGGCTCGTTGACGAAGACTTCCTTGGCCTTGCGGTACTCCGCCTCGGCCTCTTCCACGAGCGTCTCGTAGGTCTCCTGGTCGACATCGGCCTTGGGCAGCGCGCGCTCGGCCAGGACCGAGAGGCCCTCGCCCAGCTCGGCGAAACCGCCGGTGACGACGAACTCCTGGGTGCCCTTCGGCGTCTCGACCACCAGCACGCCGGGGCGCAGGGTGGTGATCAGCGGCGCATGGTTCGGCATCGCCGTCATGTCGCCATCGGCGCCCGGGATCTGGACCGACACGACCTCTTCCTGCATGAGCCGCCGTTCCGGGCTCACCAGGTCGAACTGCATCGTTTCTGCCATGTGGCTCTCCTCGGTGGCAGGCAGGGTGGGCCGGGCCCACCCTACGCATCAGATGATCAGGCGGCTTCCGACGCCATCTTCTCGGCCTTGGCCTTCACCTCTTCGATGCCGCCGACCATGTAGAAGGCGCCCTCGGGCAGGTGGTCGTATTCGCCGGCCACAACCGCCTTGAAGGACGAGATCGTGTCCTCGAGCGGCACCTGGACGCCGTCCGAACCGGTGAAGACTTTCGCCACGTCGAAGGGCTGCGAGAGGAAGCGCTGGATCTTCCGGGCCCGGGCCACGGTCAGCTTGTCCTCTTCCGAGAGCTCGTCCATGCCGAGGATCGCGATGATGTCCTGCAGCGACTTGTAGCGCTGGAGGATCCCCTGCACTTCGCGGGCGACGTTGTAGTGCTCTTCGCCGACGATGCCCGGATCCATCAGGCGCGAGGTCGAGTCGAGCGGGTCCACCGCGGGGTAGATGCCAAGCTCGGAGATCGCGCGGTTAAGAACCGTTGTCGCATCGAGGTGGGCGAAGGTGGTCGCCGGCGCCGGGTCGGTCAGGTCGTCCGCGGGCACGTAGACCGCCTGGATCGAGGTAATCGAGCCCGACTTGGTCGAGGTGATCCGCTCCTGCATGGCGCCCATGTCGGTCGCCAGGGTCGGCTGGTAGCCCACCGCGGAGGGAATGCGGCCCAGAAGCGCCGACACCTCGGAGCCCGCCTGGGTGAAGCGGAAGATGTTGTCGACGAAGAACAGCACGTCGGTGCCGGACTGGTCGCGGAACTGCTCGGCGAGTGTCAGGCCGGTCAGCGCCACGCGGGCACGCGCCCCCGGAGGCTCGTTCATCTGGCCGTAGACCAGGGCCACCTGGCTTTCCGGCAGGTTGTCCGGCTTGATCACGTTGGACTCGACCATCTCGTGGTAGAGGTCGTTGCCCTCGCGGGTCCGCTCGCCGACACCGGCGAAGACCGAGAAGCCCGAGTGCACCTTGGCGATGTTGTTGATCAGTTCCATGATCAGAACCGTCTTGCCGACGCCGGCGCCGCCGAAGAGGCCGATCTTGCCGCCCTTGGCGTAGGGCGCCAGCAGGTCGATGACCTTGATGCCGGTCACCAGCACCTCGGATTCGGTCGACTGCTCGTTGAAGACCGGCGCCTCGGCGTGGATCGGACGGTATTCGTCCGAGGTGATCGCCTCGCCCTCGTCGACCGGCTCGCCGACGACGTTGAGGATGCGGCCCAGGGTGGCGTTGCCGACCGGCACGGTGATCGGGCCGTCGGTGTCGGTCACTTCCTGGCCGCGCACGAGGCCCTCGGTGGCGTCCATCGCGATGGTGCGCACGGTGCTTTCGCCCAGGTGCTGCGCCACTTCGAGGACAAGGCGCTTGCCGTTGTTGTCGGTCTCAAGCGCGTTCAGGATCGCGGGCAGGTGGTCGTCGAACTGAACGTCGACGACGGCGCCGATGACCTGAGTCACTTTGCCTTTCGCGTTTGCCATGTTCTGTCTCCGGTTCTTAAAGGGCTTCGGCGCCCGAGATAATTTCGATCAGTTCGTTGGTGATGACCGCCTGACGGGTGCGGTTATACTCGATCGTCAGGTCGTCGATCATCTCGCCGGCGTTGCGCGTCGCGTTGTCCATCGCGCTCATCCGCGCGCCCTGCTCGGAGGCCGCGTTCTCGAGAAGCGCCGCGAAGATCTGCGTCGCCACGCCGCGCGGCAGAAGATCGGCGAGGATTTCCTCTTCCGAAGGCTCGTAATCGTAGAGCGGGCCGGAACCCTGCTCTTCGCCGCCCTCGGTGTCGTAATCCGCCGGGATCACCTGCTGCGCCGTCGGCACCTGGCTCACCACGTTCTGGAACTTCGAATAGAAGATCGTCGCAACGTCGAACTCCTCGGCGTCGAAACGCGCGAGAAGGTCCTTGGCGATGTTCTGCGCGTCCGGGTAGGACAGGCGCTTCACCTCGGACAGATCGACGTGGCCGATCAGCGCGTCACCCATGTCGCGCTTGAGCTGATCGCGGCCCTTGCGGCCGACGGTCAGGACCTTCACGTCCTTGCCCTCGGCCTTGAGCTTCTTGGCATGCGTGCGCGCCAGCTTCACGATGTTCGTGTTGAAGCCGCCGCACAGACCGCGCTCGGCGGTCATCACGACCAGAAGCTGCTTCTGGTCGCTGCCCGTCCCGCGCAGGAGGCGCGGGGCGCTGTCGCTGTCACCGACCGAGGCCGCGAGCGACCCCATGACGGCGTTGAACCGCTCGGCATAGGGACGCGCGCTTTCCGCGGCGTCCTGGGCGCGGCGGAGCTTGGCCGCCGCGACCATCTGCATGGCCTTGGTGATCTTCCGGGTCGATTTGACCGAGGAGATCCGGTTCTTGAGGTCCTTGAGATTTGCCACGAGGCAGTCTCCTTACGCGAAGTCGGCGGCGTATTCGTCCAGCACGGCCTTGATCTTGTCGGCCGCCTCGCCCTTCACCTTGGGATCTTCCTTGGTGATCCAGTCCAGCAGGTCCTTGTGCTTGCCACGCAGATGCTGGAGCAGGCCCTGCTCGAAGCGCCCGACCTCGCGGGTCGGGATCTTGTCGAGGTAGCCATTGGTGCCGGCGAAGATGACGCAGACGATCTCGGCGTTGGTCAGCGGCGAATACTGCGGCTGCTTCATCAGCTCGGTGAGACGCTCACCGCGGTTCAGCTGGCGCTGGGTCGCGGCGTCGAGGTCGGAGCCGAACTGCGCGAAGGCCGCCATCTCGCGGTACTGCGCCAGTTCCAGCTTCACCGGGCCCGCGACCGACTTCATCGCCGAGGTCTGGGCCGAGGAGCCGACGCGCGACACCGACAGACCGGTGTTCACCGCCGGGCGGATGCCCTGGTAGAACAGTTCGGTCTCGAGGAAGATCTGGCCGTCGGTGATCGAGATCACGTTGGTCGGAATGAAGGCCGAGACGTCGCCGCCCTGGGTTTCGATGATCGGCAGGGCGGTCAGCGAGCCCGCGCCGTTCTCCTCGTTCATCTTCGCCGAGCGCTCCAGCAGGCGGGAGTGCAGGTAGAAGACGTCGCCCGGGTAGGCTTCGCGGCCCGGCGGGCGGCGCAGCAGCAGCGACATCTGACGGTAGGAGACGGCCTGCTTGGAGAGGTCGTCATAGACCATCAGCGCGTGGCGGCCGTTGTCGCGGAAGTATTCACCCATCGCGGTCGCGGTGTAGGGCGCAAGATACTGCATCGGCGCGGGGTCCGAGGCGGTCGCGGCGACGACGATCGAATATTCGATGGCGCCGGTTTCCTCGAGCTTCTTCACCAGCTGCGCCACGGTCGAGCGCTTCTGGCCGACGGCCACATAGACGCAGTAGAGCTTCTGGCTCTCGTCGTCGCCCGCGGCTTCGTTGTAGCTCTTCTGGTTGAGCATGGCGTCCAGCGCCACGGCGGTCTTGCCGGTCTGGCGGTCGCCAATGATCAGCTCACGCTGGCCGCGGCCGATCGGGATCATCGCGTCGATGGCCTTGAGGCCGGTCGCCATGGGCTCGTGGACCGACTTCCGCGGCATGATGCCGGGGGCCTTCACGTCCGCCAGGCGGCGCTCGGCGGATTCGATCGGGCCCTTGCCGTCCAGCGGGTTGCCGAGACCGTCGACCACGCGGCCGAGCAGGGCGTCGCCGACCGGCACGTCCACGATCGCGTTGGTGCGCTTGACGGTGTCGCCTTCCTTGATGTCGCGGTCCGAGCCGAAGATCACGACGCCGACGTTGTCGACCTCGAGGTTCAGCGCCATGCCGCGGATACCACCCGGGAACTCGACCATCTCGCCGGCCTGGACCTTGTCGAGGCCGTGCACACGGGCGATCCCGTCACCGACCGACAGAACGCGACCCACCTCGGCGACTTCGGCCTCCTGACCGAAGTTCTTGATCTGCTCCTTCAGGATCGCAGAAATTTCGGCTGCTTGGATACCCATTTATCCGACCTCTTTCATTGCATTCTGGAGGGAATGGAGCTTCGAGCGGATCGAGGTATCGATCATCTTCGAGCCCACCTTAACAACAAGACCGCCGATGAGGCTTTCGTCGACGGTCGTCTTGATCTCGACATCACGGCCCACCTGGGCCTTGAGCGTCTGGGCGAGCTTTGCGGACTGTTCGCTCGAAAGCTCGGTCGCCGTGGTCACCTCGGCGGTGACGACGCCCTTGGCTCCCGCGATGCGCTCGCGGAGCTGGGCGATCAGCGCCGGCAGCACGAACAGGCGGCGCTTCGACGCCATGAGGCCCAGCGTGTTCTTCAGCACGTCCATCAGCCCCATCTTGGAAGCGATCGCGGTGATCGCCTTTTCCTGGGTGTCGCGGCTGTAGACCGGGGAATGAATCAGATCGCGCAGGTCGGTGCTGTCCACCAGCGCCTGTGCGAGATCGTCGATGTTGGCTTCGAGCGTGTCGAGCGCGTTTGCCTCCTGGGCGAGGTCGAAGACGGCCGCTGCGTAGCGCTCTGCGATGCCGGAGGAAATCGAAGCTGGTTCAGACACGTCCATCCTTCCGCTATCAAGCCTCCGTGACCCAGCCGCGAGGCGGATCCGGAGGCGTTTTTGTCTCCTGGCGGGGAGCCAGGGCCCTGAAATCAGCGCGGATGTAGCAGAGCAACCCCAACCCCGCAACATGCTAGGCCGGATTTAAGGGCTTGGGCCGGGGTCAAGAAAATCAATAGCTTATCGGCAAAGCACCGCGGGTGCGACCTTCTGCGCCAAGCAATCCGCCCCGGGAAGCCCCTGTTGGGTAACATTTTTTCGAGGAAAAGCGCGCGATTCCCTCCGGGCGGGCCCGGCCTGCGGGCGCCGCGCGCCGCTCAGGCGGGTTTTGCCACCGGCTTGGGCGCCAGGGCCCCCATCGGCGAGGGCGCCCGCTCTCCGACGCCGCGGGGCCGGGGCGGGTAGCGCTTCTTGGCGCGCACCACCATGACGCCGCCGGCCATGATCGCCGGGACAGCCCGGCCGATGCGCTCCCAGAAGGGCCCGGTCTTCATCCAGAAGCGCCGGGTCGAGGGCGGCTGATACAGTAGCGAGATGTGGTCCTCGGGCAGGAAGTCGTGCCAGGACAAGAGGTTCTCGAGCTGGCTGGCCGAATAGGGCCGCCCGTAGCCGAAGGGCGTCCGGTCCGAGCGCGCCCAGAGCCCGGTGCGGTTCGGCACGATGAAGAGCGCCTCGCCTCCCGGCCCCAGCACCCGGTAACATTCGTCGAGCAGCGCCGAGGCGTCCTCGGAGGTCTCGAGCCCGTGCATCACCACCAGCCGGTCGACATGCCCGGTCTCGAGCGGCCATTGCGTCTCGTCGCAAAGCACCGAGACATTGGGCAGGCCCGCGGGCCAGGGGATCACCCCCTGCGGCCCCGGCATCAGCGCCACCACCCGGCGGCTGTCGCCGAGGAAGGGCCGCAGGAGCGGCGCGGCGAAGCCGTAGCCCACCACCGTATGGCCATGGGTGTCGGGCCAGGTTGCGCGCACCTCGTCGCGGATGATCTTCTGCGCCGCGCGGCCCAGGGCGTTGCGGTAGTAGAAGTTGCGCAGGTCGCGCACGTCGAGATGCATTGCCGGGCCCCTGCCGCCGTCCTAGCCTTAGTCAAAACCCTGACAAAGACGGAGCCAAAAGGCCATGCCTCTCGATCTCGTCACCGTGCCCTGCCTCTCGGACAACTACGCCTACCTGATCCATGACGCCGAAAGCGGCGCCACCGCCGTGGTGGACGTGCCCGAGGCGGCGCCGATCGCCGCGGCGCTCGAGGCCCGCGGCTGGCAGCTCTCGGAGGTCTGGATCACCCATCACCACGCCGACCACGTCCAAGGGCTCGACGAACTTCTGAAGGGCCGTGAGGTCACCGTGACCGGCTGCGGCGCCGATGCCAGCCGGCTGCCGCCCCTCGACCGCCGCGTCGGCGAGGGCGAGAGCTTCGACTTCGCCGGCGAGGCGGTGCATGTCATGGACGTCTCGGGCCATACGGTGGGCCATATCGCCTTCCACCTGCCGCAAAGCGGGCTTGCCTTCACCGCCGACAGCCTGATGGCGCTTGGCTGCGGGCGGGTCTTCGAGGGCACCATGGAGCAGATGTGGGAGAGCCTGTCGAAACTGGCCCGGCTGCCCGCCGAGACGGTGATCTGCTCGGGCCATGAATACACCACCGCCAACGGCCGCTTCGCGATCACCATTGAACCGGAGAACAAGGCGCTTATTTCTCGTATAGACGCGGTGGCCGAGGCGCGGGCGAAGGGCGAGCCGACGGTCCCGTCGCGTCTGAGCGATGAACTGGCAACCAACCCCTTCCTGCGGGCGGGTGATGCCCCGGTCCGAGAGGCCCTCGGAATGACGGATGCACCCGCAGCGGAAGTCTTCGCAGAGATCCGGCGACGCAAGGATGCGTTCTGATCTGCCCGCGACCGCGGCGATCACGCTACGCTTCCCCGGAGTTGACCGGGCTCGACCTAGAAAACGCTTGAAGCAATGGGTCAATCGACCGAACCTTGACTTCAAGAGGCAAAGCCGAGGCGGCACGCCCCGGCGTCAATAAGAGGAGCATCGCCGGTGCCTTCATTCTCGAACTCCCTTGAGCAGGCCATCCATGCAGCCCTGGCGCTCGCGAACTCGCGCAGCCACGAGTTCGCGACGCTTGAACACCTCCTCCTGGCGCTCATCGACGAGCCCGACGCGGCCCGCGTGATGAAGGCCTGCGACGTCGACACCGAGGAGCTGCGCACCACGCTGGTGGAATTCATCGACGACGACTTGTCGAACCTCGTGACCGACATCGAGGGCTCCGAGGCCGTGCCGACCGCCGCCTTCCAGCGGGTGATCCAGCGTGCCGCGATCCACGTCCAGTCCTCGGGCCGGACCGAGGTCACCGGCGCCAACGTGCTGGTGGCGATCTTTGCCGAACGCGAGTCCAATGCCGCCTACTTCCTGCAAGAGCAGGACATGACCCGCTACGACGCGGTGAACTTCATCGCCCACGGCGTGGCGAAGAACCCCGCCTACGGCGAAAGCCGCCCGGTGCAGGGCGCCACCGAAGAGGAAGAGGCCCAGGCCACCGATGCCGGCGGCCCCGCCGACGACGGCAAGGAATCGGCGCTGGCAAAATACTGCGTCGACCTGAACGCCAAGTCCCGCAAGGGCGACGTCGATCCGCTGATCGGCCGTGAAAGCGAGGTCGAGCGCTGCATCCAGGTGCTCTGCCGCCGCCGCAAGAACAACCCGCTCCTGGTGGGTGACCCGGGCGTCGGCAAGACCGCCATCGCCGAGGGCCTGGCGCGCAAGATCGTCAACGGCCAGACCCCCGAGGTGCTGTCCAAGACCACGATCTTCTCGCTCGACATGGGCGCGCTGCTCGCCGGCACCCGCTACCGCGGCGACTTCGAGGAGCGGCTGAAGGCCGTCGTCACCGAGCTCGAGGAACACCCCGACGCGGTGCTCTTCATCGACGAGATCCACACCGTGATCGGCGCCGGCGCCACCTCGGGCGGGGCCATGGATGCCTCCAACCTGCTGAAGCCCGCGCTTCAGGGCGGCAAGCTGCGCACCATGGGCTCCACCACCTACAAGGAGTTCCGCCAGCACTTCGAGAAGGACCGCGCGCTCAGCCGCCGGTTCCAGAAGATCGACGTGAACGAGCCGACGGTCGAGGACAGCGTGAAGATCCTCAAGGGCCTCAAGCCCTACTTCGAGGAACACCACGCGATCAAATACACCAACGACGCGATCAAGACCGCCGTCGAGCTTTCGGCGCGCTACATCAACGACCGCAAGCTGCCCGACAAGGCGATCGACGTGATCGACGAGGCCGGCGCGGCGCAGCATCTTCTGGCCGAGAGCAAGCGGCGCAAGTCGATCGGCACCAAGGAGATCGAGGCCGTCGTCGCCAAGATCGCGCGGATCCCGCCGAAGAACGTCTCGAAGAACGATGCCGAGGTGCTGAAGGACCTCGAGGCGACGCTGAAGCGCGTGGTCTTCGGGCAGGACCAGGCCATCGAGGCGCTGTCCTCGGCGATCAAGCTGGCCCGGGCCGGGCTGCGCGAGCCCGACAAGCCGATCGGCAACTACCTCTTCGCCGGCCCCACCGGCGTCGGCAAGACCGAGGTGGCCAAGCAGCTCTCCGACAGCCTCGGGGTGGAACTCCTGCGCTTCGACATGTCGGAATACATGGAGAAACACGCGGTCTCCCGCCTGATCGGCGCGCCTCCGGGCTATGTCGGCTTCGACCAGGGCGGCCAGCTCACCGACGGGGTGGACCAGCATCCGCACTGCGTGCTCCTGCTCGACGAGATCGAGAAGGCGCACCCGGATGTCTACAACATCCTGTTGCAGGTGATGGACCACGGCACGCTGACCGACCACAACGGCCGGACGGTCGACTTCCGCAACGTGATCCTGATCATGACCTCGAACGCGGGCGCCACCGAACAGGCCAAAGCGGCCATCGGCTTCGGCCGCGACCGCCGCGAGGGCGAGGACACGGCGGCGATCGAGCGGACCTTCACGCCGGAGTTCCGCAACCGCCTGGACGCGGTGATCAGCTTCCAGCCGCTGCCCAAGTCGACGATCCTGCAGGTGGTCGAGAAGTTCGTCCTGCAGCTCGAGGCGCAGCTCCTGGACCGCAATGTCACCATCGAGCTCACCAAGCCCGCCGCCGAATGGCTGGCCGAACGGGGCTACGACGACAAGATGGGCGCGCGCCCGCTGGGCCGCGTGATCCAGGAGCACATCAAGAAGCCGCTGGCCGAGGAGCTGCTCTTCGGCAAGCTTGCCAAGGGCGGCGTGGTCCGCGTCGCGGTCAAGGACGGCGAGCTGGACCTGCAGCTCGACGGCCCCGAGAAACGGCGCCTGTCCTCGAAGAAGCCGCCGCTTCTGACCGCCGAGTGATGCGCGCCGCGCTTGCGGCCCTGATCCTGACGACCTCCGCCGCGCCCGTCGCGGCGGAGGTTTTTTTGTCCTGGCCGGTGGATTGCGCCCTCGGCGAAAGCTGCGTGATCGAGGATTACGTCGACGCCGACCCGGGCCCCGGTCAGCAGGATTACACCTGCGGGGTGAAAAGCCGCGACGGCCATTCCGGCACCGACATCGCGCTTCTGACCGAGGCGCAGATGCAGGCGGGTGTCGCGGTCCTTTCCGCCGCGCCGGGCCGGGTGGCGGCGGTGCGCGAGGGGCTGGCCGACCGGCGGCTCACCGACCGGCGCCAGGTGGCCGAGGTGGAATGCGGCAACGGCGTCCGCATCGACCATGGCGGCGGGCTCGAGACGCTTTATTGCCACCTGCGCGCGGGCTCGGTCGCGGTTTCGCCCGGCCAACGCGTCACGCGCGGCGCGGTGCTGGGGCAGATCGGCATGTCGGGCCTGACCAACTTCCCGCATCTGCATTTCACCGTTCTGGACGAGGGCCGCGCCATCGACCCCTTCGCCCCCGAGGCGGAGGAGCGCTGCGGCACGGACGGCCCCTCGCTCTGGCAGGGCCCGCCCGGCTACGACCCGGCGGGGCTCTACACGGCGGGCTTCAGCGACGCGGTGCCCGACCTGCGCGCGGTGCAGGACGGCTCGGCCCGGCGCGCCACCCTGCCCCCCGATGCCGCGCTGGTGCTTTACGGCCATGTCTTCCTGGCCCAACCGGGCGACACGCTCCTGATCCACGCGAGGGGCCCGCAGGGCGCGGTTTTCGCCCATTCGGTGCTGCTCGATGCGCCCGAGCGGCAGCTCTTCCGCGCCTACGGACGGCGCGCGCCGGCGATGGGCTGGCCCGCGGGGGACTACCGGGGCGAGGTGCGGCTCATGCGCGGCGAGAGCGTCCTGGCCGTCCGCCAGGCCTTCGTGACGGTGCGCTAGGCCACCTCACTTCTCGGTCAGCTTCAGCTCGATCCGGCGGTTGCGGGCCCGCGCCTCGGGCGTGTCGGCCCGGTCGATCGGCTGGTATTCCCCGAAGCCATTGGCCGACAGCCGCCCCGGCGCGATGCCCTGTGCCTCGGAGAGGAAACGCACCACCGACAGCGCCCGGGCCTGGCTCAGCTCCCAGTTGTCGGCGAACTCCGCCCCGGGCAGGAGCGGGCGGTCGTCGGTATGCCCATCGACGCGGATCACCCAGTCGATCTGTTCGGGGATGATGTCCGAGATTTCCCGCAGGATGTCCGCCACCCCGGCGATCTCGCGCCGGCCCAGGGCCGAGAGATCGGCCGAGCCCGGCGCAAAAAGCACCTCGGAGGAGAAGACGAAGCGGTCGCCCTCGATGCGCACGCCCTCGCGGTCGGCCAGGAGGTCGCGCAGCTCGGCGAAGAACTCCGAGCGATAACGCGCGAGGTCCTGGTTCTCGGCCTCGAGGCGGGCCGCGCGTTCCTCTTCGAGCCGCCGGGCCTCTTCCTCGGCCTGCCGCCGGGCGCGTTCCTCGGCGGCGGCGCGGGCCAGCGCGGCGTTGAGCCGGGAGCCGAGGTTGTCGATCTGCACCTGGGCCTCGGCGTCGGCCACCTCGGCGGCATCCAGCGTCGCCTGCAGCGAGGCGAGCTGCCGGCGCAGGGCGGCGACCTGCTGGTTCATCACCTCGGTCTCGCGCTCGGCGCTGCTGGCGCGTTCCTGCTCCTCCGAGAGCCTTTCGCGGGCGGCGGCCAGAAGCACCTGCTGGCGCTCGGCCTCGCTCATGGCCGCTTCGGCCTCCGAGGCGGCGGCGACCTGGGCGGCCAGCGCCTGGGCCAGGTCCTCGCGCAGCTCCTCGGCGGTGCGGCCCGCGGCCTCCTCGCCCGAGAGCGCGGCGGCGAGCCGCTGGTTCAGCTCCTCCTCGGCGGCGCGGGCGGCGGCCAGAAGCGTCAGCGTCTCCTCGGCCTCGCGGCGGCGCTCTTCGAGGCGCAGGGTCATGGCGGTCAGCTCGGCATCGGCGGATTCGAGCCGCGCGCGCAGGGCCCGGGCGGCCTCGGCCTCGGCGAGCCGCGCGGCCTCTTCCTCGCTCAGGGCCTGGTCCAGCTCCTCGACCTCGCCCGCGAGCCGCGCCACCTGGGCGTCCGCATCGGCGTTCTTGTCGCGCAGATCGGCCACCAAGGCTTCCAGCGCCTCGCGCCGGGCGGCGGCGAGCCGCGCCGCCTCGGCCCCGGCGTCGATCTCGTCGCGGGCCTCGGCCAGCGCAAGGTTCAGCGCCTCCTGTTCGCTCAGGAGCTCCTCGCGCGCGGTCTCCAGCTCCTCGCGGGTCGCCAGCAGCTCGGCGATCCGCCCCTCGGCATCCTCCTGCTCAGACAGAAGCGCCGCCACGCGGTCCTCGAAATCGCCGATCCGGCCCTGCGCCTCGGCCAGGGCCGCGTCCTGCCGCGCCCGTTCCGCCGAGAGCGCCGCGATGATGCTTTCCTGTTCGACGATCCGGGTGTCGCGGTCGTCCAGCGTCGATTCCAGCTCGCCCAGCCGGGTCTCGAGCGAGCTGTTCCGCCGCTCGGCCATGCCCAGTTCATCGGAAAGCGCGGCGATCTGCTCGCTCAGCGAGGAGAGCCGCGTCTCCTGCCCGGTGATCGTCTCGCGCAGGACCGCCTGGATCACCAGGAAGATCGTCAGCACGAACATCAGGACCAGCAGCAGCCCGGTCATCGCGTCCACGAAGCCCGGCCAGATCGAGGCCTGGAACCGCTGACCCGTGCGCCGCGACAGCGCCATGGCTCAGCCCTCCTGCCGGCGGGTCACGCGCTGGGGGCGCACCGGTGTCTCGCCGCCCGGGGCGGGCGCGGACTGGCGGCTCATCTGGCCGATCACCCGGCTCAGCGCGGCCAGATCGGTGCGGATCTCGGCCATGCTTTCCTGCCGGCCGGCGGACATCTCCTCGAGGATGCGCAGCATCTGCACGTCGATCGAGCGCAGCCGCATCCGGCTTTCCGCGTCGAGCCCGGTCTCTTCCTGGTGCGACAGCGCCTCGATCAGCCGCTCCTGGCCCTCGGCCAGCCGCGCGAAGGTCGCCGCCGAGGGCGAGGAAGCCTCGATCCGCTCGGTCATCCGCTCGACGCTGTCGGCGAGCTGCGCCAGCCGGGTCTCGACATCGCTGCGGTTGTCCTCGGAGCGCAGGTAGAGCTGGCGCATGGTGTCGAGCTGGTCGGCCACCTGTTCCAGCGCCACCGCCGCGCCCGACATCTCGCCCGCGCCCTCGCCATCGCTGGCCGAGACCCCGATGCGGGTGATCGAGGAGAGCCATTCCTCGAGCTCGCGGTAAAAGCGGTTCTGCCCGTGGCCCGCGAAAAGCTCCAGGAGCCCCACGATCAGCGAGCCGGCGAGCCCCAGGAGCGAGGAGGCGAAGGCGATGCCCATGCCGCCGAGCTGCCCCTCGAGCCCGTTCATCAACCGCGAGAAGACATCGACGCCGGTCTCGCCCTCCTGCGGGGCCAGCCCGCGGATCGTCTCGACGAGCGCCGGCACTGTGGTGGCGAGCCCCCAGAAGGTGCCCAGAAGGCCCAGGAAGATCAGCAGCGAGACGATGTAGCGGGTGATCTCGCGCGCCTCGTCGATCCGCTGGGCGACGGAATCGAGGATCGACCGGGTCGAGGTGGTGGTGATCTTCATCCGCCGCCCGCGCGCCCGCATGAGCTGCGCCAGCGGCGCCAGAAGCTGCGGCGCCCGGCCCGAATGCGCCCCGCCCCGGGCGAAATTCTCGATCCAGCGCACCGAATACATCAGCTGCGCCACCTGCCAGAAGCAGGCCAGCACGCCGAGGATGAAGACAAACAGGATGAAGGCGTTGAGATAGGGGTTGGCGGTGAAGACCGGCAGCACCGAGGGCAGCGCCATGACCGCGCCGAAGGCCGACAGGCCCAGCACCGCCAGCATCAGGACCACCTGACGCAGCGGTTGGGAGAAATGCGGCTCGGCCTCGAGGTCCGGTTGAACCAAGGGGATCGCTCCTGACGCTGGTTGTTTCGCCCGGACCCTAGACCCTTGCCCGGATCAAGCCAAGTTCTATGCCACCAGCTCGCGCACCCGCTGGTCGAGCCATTGCAGCTCTGCATCGGGAATGCCCAGCTCGCGCAGATGCGCGGCGGTGTTGAACAGATACTCGGTGTTCGGCCCGCGCCCGCCATGGGCCCCGGCGATGATCCCGGCCTGTTCCTCGAGCGGCAGCTCGCAGTATTGCCCGTGGTCGGGGTCGATCACATAGACCAGCGCGGTGACCTCGCGCCCGTCGACGAGCTTCAGCGGCAAGAGCCGTTCGAGATAGGCCGCCGAGACCAGCTCGCGTTCGCGCAGGTAGGCCAGGACCTCTTCGCTTTGCCCAGGGGCTGCGGCCAGCGCCAGCCCGTCGCAATAGCTGCCGTGTTCCTCGTCGAGCGCCAGCACCAGCCCCGGGTCCTCGGGGGTGCCGCGGTGATGGATCGAGCGCATGCAGAAGCTGCGCCGGTAGCCATCGAGCCGCGCCGGCACGGTTTCGCTCACTTCAAAGCCCGGATTCCACAGAAGTGATCCGTAACCGAAGACCCAAAGCGTCATGGTTTCTGGTCCTTTTCCTTCACCGGCTCTAAACACGGATCGACTTTGCGGGAAAGGTGGTTGCGCGTGAAACGACTGACAATACTGGTTGTGCTCCTGGCGCTGGCCTGGTCCGGGGTCTGGCTCTGGCAGGCGCGGGCGCTCCGGGCCGAGATCGACGACCGGCTTGCGGCGCTGCGCGCCGAGGGCTGGACCGCCGAGGCCGAGGAGATCGCCCTGCGCGGCTTTCCGAACCGGCTCGACGCGCGGTTCAACGACCTGGCGCTGGCGCCGCCCGAAGGCCCGCTCTGGGAGGTGCCGGAGCTGCAGGTCATGCAGCTGGTCTACAACCCCGGCCATGTGATCCTCGCCGCCCGCGGCGCGCAGCGCATCTCGCAAGGCGACACGGTCTATCAGCTTGCCAGCGAAGGCCTGCGCGCCAGCCTGGTCTGGCAGGAGGGCAGGCTCGACCGCGCCAACCTCGAGGCCGGGCGTCTGAGCCTGACCCGCGCCGACCTCGGCGCGCTGCATCTCGCCGATCTGACCGGCGCGCTGCGGCAGGGCCCGAGCGATTGGCAGGCCGCGCTGCAGGCGAGCCCCGTCTCCGGCCCCGAGGCTGCCCCCGGCGCGGCCCGGCTCAGCGCCGACCTGCGGCTCTCCGCCGAGGGGCTGCCCGCGCCCCACCGGCTCACCGCGCTGGAGCTCTCGCGGCTGGCCTATGGCGATGCCGAGGGCGAGCTGATGCTCTCGGGACCGCTCGAGTTTGACGGCAAGGGCCGCGCCGAGGGCGCGCTGACGCTGACCGCCGAGGGCTGGCCCGCGCTGATCGAGGGCGCTCGCCGCGAAGGCGCCCTGCCGCCCGCGACGCTGTCGCTGACCGAGAACCTGCTCTCGGGCGTGGCGGCCTTCCAGGGCGGCGGCACGACGCTGAGCCTGCCGCTCGACATCGACAAGGGCCAGGTCAAGCTCGGCCCGCTGCCGCTCGGACGGCTGCCCGCCCTGCCCCGCTCCTGAGCGCCGGGGCGGCGCCGAGGGCGGCACCGGGGCGAACCGCCGCCCCGACCGCGCCGCCGCCTGACCCCAAGTCACGGCGGCCCGCCCCTCTTGCCATGCCCCGCCCCGCGCCCGAGAGTGGGGCGCATGAGCGACAGTTTGGCCCAGCACATCGCGCAAAAGCGCGACGAGATCATCGCCCTCACCCAGGCGCTTCTGCGCGTGCCGACGCTGAACCCGCCCGGCGCGCATTACCGCGACATCTGCGAGGACATCGCCCGCCGGCTCGAGCCGCGCGGCTTCACGGTGCAGATGATCCGCGCCGAGGGCGCCCCGGGCGACAGCGACGCCTATCCGCGCTGGAACATGCTGGCCCGCCGCGAGGGCACGCGCCCCGGCGACTGCCTGCATTTCAACTCGCATATCGACGTGGTCGAGGTCGGCCATGGCTGGACCCGCGATCCCTTCGGCGCCGAACTCGAGGGCGACCGGATCTACGGCCGCGGCGCCTGCGACATGAAGGGCGGGCTCGCCGCCTCGATCATCGCGGTGGAGGCCTTCCTCGAGGAACACCCCGATTTCGCCGGCGCCATCGAGATCTCCGCCACCGGCGACGAGGAATCGGGCGGCTACGGCGGCGTCGCGCATCTCGCAAAGGAAGGCTGGTTCGACCCCGCGCGGGTGCAGCATGTCATCATCCCCGAACCCCTCGGCAAGGACCGGATCTGCCTCGGCCACCGCGGCGGCTGGTGGGCCGAGATCGAGACCAAGGGCGAGATCGCCCATGGCTCCATGCCCTTCCTCGGCGATTGCGCGGTGCGCCACATGGGCGCGGTGCTGGACGCCTTCGAGCGCGACCTCTTTCCCGCCCTCGCCGCGCGCCGCACCGAGATGCCGGTGATCCCCGACGGGGCGCGCAATTCCACCATGAACATCAACGCGATCCACGGCGGCCAGCCCGAGGAGCCCGAGGGCAGCACCGCGCTGCCGGTGCATTGCGTGCCCGACAGCTGCCGGATCACCGTCGACCGCCGCTTCCTGATCGAAGAGGGCGTGGAGGCGGTCGAGGCCGAGATGCGCGGCCTCCTTGAAGGGCTGAAGGCCGAGCGCCCGCGCTTCGACTACGACCTGCGCGAGATCAACCGCGTGCTGCCCTCGATGACCGCGCCCGAGGCGCCGGTGGTCACCACCCTCGAGGCCGCCATCGCCGAGACCCTCGGCGGCCCCGCCCAGCACGTCGCCTCGCCCGGCAGCTACGACCAGAAGCACATCGACCGGATCGGGCGGCTGAAGAACTGCGTGGCCTATGGCCCGGGCATCCTCGAGCTGGCCCATAAGCCCGACGAATGGATCGGCGTGACCGACATGCTCGACAGCGCCCGCGTCATGGCCCGTGTGATGCAGAAACTGCTGCTGCCCGGCTGACCGCGCCGGGTGAAGGCGCCGCGCCGCTCAAGGCGCCCGCGACCGGACCTAGGTCCGCGCCCGGCTCCGCCTCCAGTCTCCACAAAGCGCCCGCGCCGCCGGGCAGCTCGCGCGGTGCACTGCGCGCGGCGCCATCGATCGCGTGCCCAAGCCGCGCCCGGCTCCGTCTCCAATCGTCACAAGGCGCGGCGTCCCTTGAGTGCCGCGCCGCCCTCCCAGAGGCCCAGACCGCCAAGCGCCTCGCCAAACCAGCCCTGAAGCGTCCCGACCGCTCCGCACCCCAAGGCCCCCACACCACGCCCTCCCCAAGCGTGCCGTCCTTCAACGCCCCGGACCCGACACCAGCAACCAACGCCCGAACCAAGCCCAAACAAGCACCACACCCCCCTGCTTCAGCTTGGCAAAAATACCTCGGGGAGCGCGAGGGGCTGGCCCCTCGCTCCCGCCCGCGCCACCAGCCCCTTACGCAAGACTATCGCGGAACGCCGGCAAGAGGTCCCCGTCAGAGCCCTCGGCCTCCCAGACCCCCCGCGCGATCGCCCGCGCCATGACCACCGCGCCCGCGTGGCCCAGCGCCGAGAGCTCCAGCGCCGGGTCGGAGAGCGCCCGCGCGCCGGTGGCCGCGGCGAAGACCAGGTCGCCGTCCATGGGCGAATGCGCGGGCTGGATCGCGCGGGCGAGCCCGTCGTGGGCCGCGACCGCCAGCCGGTGGCACTGCGCCTTGTCGAGCGCGGCGTCGGTCGCCACCACGCCGATGGTGGTGTTCGAGAGCCCCGCCATGGCGGCGAGCTTCTTCGAGGGCCTCGGCGGCCGGTAGCCTTGCGCGGGGTCCGGGCCGAGTCCGCCGAACTCCGCGCCGATCTCGAAGGGGGCGGCGTGGAAATGCCGGCCCGAGGCGGTGGTCACGCAGCCCATGGGGTTCACCGCGACCAGCGCCGCCACCGTCACGCCGTTTTCCAGGACCAGCGAGGCCGAGCCGAGCCCGCCTTTCACCTGTGCGGTCTGCGCGCCCATGCCCGCGCCCTGGCTGCCGAGCGCAAACTCGCCCCCCGCCGCACCCAGCGCCGCGCGGCCAAGCGCGGGATAGGGGTTCTCGCCCCAGGCCTTGTCGCCGCCGTTCAGCAGGTCGAAGAGGATCGCCGCGGGCACGATGGGCACCCGCGCCGAGAGCACCGGGAAGCCGCGGCCGGCCTCGGCCAGGGCGTCCATCACCCCCTGCGCGGCGGCGAGCCCGAAGGCCGAGCCGCCCGAGAGCACCAGCGCATCGGCCCCGGGCGCGGTCTTGTCGGGGGCCAGAAGGTCGGTCTCGCGGGTGCCGGGCGCGCCGCCCTGGACGGCGACCGAGGCGGTGAAGGGCTGGTCCCCGGTCAGCACCGTGACGCCCGATTTCAGCCGCGCGTCGCCGGCGTTGCCGACCCTCAGCCCTTCGATGTCGGTGATCAGGTTGCGGGGCCCCGGGCGGGGGTCAGATACAGCGGCCACCATCCACCTCCAGCGCGGTTCCGGTGATCATCGCGGCCTCGTCCGAGGCCAGGAAAAGCGCCGCATTGGCCAGGTCGCCCGGCGTCGAGAAGCGCCCCAGCGGGATGGTCGCGAGGAACTTCGCGCGCATCTCCGGGGTGTCCTCGCCCAGGAAGGAGGCCAGGAGCGGCGTCTCGCCCGCGACCGGGCAGAGCGCGTTCACCCGCACCCCGAAGGGCGCCAGCTCCACCGCCATGGTCTTGGTCGCGGTCACCATCCAGCCCTTCGAGGCGTTGTACCAATTGAGCTTCGGGCGCGGCGAGAGCCCCGCGGTCGAGGCGACGTTCACGATGGCGCCCCGGCCCGCCGCCTTCATCGCGGGCACCAAGGCGCGGGCGGTCAGATAGACCGACTTGCAGTTGACCGCGAAGACCCGGTCGAACTCGGCCTCGGAGACCTCCTCCAGCGGGGTCGGCACATGCGTCACCCCGGCGTTGTTCACCAGGAGGTCGACCCCGCCCATGACCTCCTGGGCGCGGCGGGCCATGGCCTCGACCGAGGGGCCTGAGCCCACGTCGGCGCGGGCGGCGAGCCCGCCGATCTCCTCGGCGACGGCGCGGGCGGCCTCCTCGTTGATGTCGGCGACCATGACCCTCGCGCCCTCGGCGGCGAAGCGCCGGGCGATGCCGGCGCCGAAGCCCGAGCCGCCGCCGGTCACGATGGCGCGTTTTCCCTCAAGTCGCATGGATCTCCTCTCCTGCCGCCAGATCCGCGGGCAAGACCGGCGCGGCGGCAATCAGCTCCTGGGTATAGGCGTGGCGCGGGCGCGCCAGGACCTCGTCGGTGGGCCCTTCCTCGACGATCTCGCCGCGCCGCAGGACCAGGACGCGGGTGGTGATCCCGCGCACCACCGAAAGGTCGTGCGAGATGAAGAGGTAGGCAAGCCCGTAGTCCTCGGAGAGCCGGGCGATCAGGTCGAGGATCCGCGCCCGCACCCGCACGTCGAGCGCCGAGACCGCCTCGTCGAAGACGATGAAGCGCGGCCGGGTGATCAGCGCCCGGGCGATGGCGATGCGCTGGCGCTGCCCGCCCGAGAACTCGTGGATGTGCCGCGCGGCGTCCCGGCCCGAGAGGCCCACGGCCTCCAGCGCCTCGGCCACGGCGGCCTCGCGGTCGGGGCCCTTGGGCGCGCCGGGCATCAGGTGGAAAGGCTCGGCCACCAGCCGCCCGACCCGGTGGCGCGGGTTGAAGCTGCCGTAGGGGTCCTGGAAGACCACCTGCATCTGCGCCCGGGTCTCGGGCGGGGTGGCGCGGGCCGAGACCGGCACGCCGGCCAGGGTGACGCCGCCCGCCTCGGGCGCCTCGAGCCCCAGGAGCGCCCGGGTCAGCGTCGATTTCCCCGAGCCCGATTCGCCCACGAGCCCCACCCGCTCGCCGGCGCGGATGCCGAAGCCCACCTCGGAAAGCGCCCGGAAGCGCGGGCGCGGCGCGAAGAGCCTTTTGCGCGGCAGGGCGTAGGACTGCGAGAGCTTCGAGACCTCGAGAAGCGGCGGGCCGGGCGGGCGCGGCGCCAGCGCCGCGCGGTGCCGGGAGGCCGCAAAAAGCGCCCGGGTATAGGCGTGGCGCTGCGCGGCGAAGACCTCGCCGGTGGGGCCGGTCTCGACGATCTCGCCGCGGTTCATCACCGCGATCCGATCGGCCAGCCCGTGCACCACGGCCAAATCGTGCGTGATGAGCAGAAGGCCCATGCCCTCGTCCCGGGCGAGCCGGCGCAAGAGCTCAAGGATGCGCGCCTGGGTCGTCACGTCGAGCGCGGTCGTCGGCTCGTCGGCGATCAGGAGCTTGGGGCGCAGCACGGTCGCCATGGCGATCACCACGCGCTGGCGCTGCCCGCCGGAAAGCTCGTGCGGAAAGCGCGACAGCGGGATCTCGGACAGCCCCACCCGGTCGAGCGCGGCGCGCGCCAGGCTCTCGGCCTCGCCGCGCGCGGGCGGGCGGTGCAGCCGCGCGGTCTCGGCCACCTGCCGGCCGATCGGCTGCACCGGGTTCAGCGCGGTCATCGGCTCCTGGAAGACCATGCCCATGGTCGCGCCGCGCAGCGCGCAGAGCGCCTTCTCCGAACGTCCCGTGACCTCGGCCCCGTCGACCGAGATGCGCCCGGTCACCCCCGCCACCCGGGGCAGGAGCCCCATGACCGCCAGCGCCGTCATCGACTTGCCCGAGCCGCTTTCGCCGGTCAGGGCGAGGATCTCTCCGGGCGCGATCTCGAGCGAGACATCGCGCAGGATCGGCCCGCCGATGGCCACCGAGAGCTCTTCGATCGACAACACGCTCATGCCCGCACCTCGCGCAGCTTGGGATCGAGCGCGTCGCGCAGCCCGTCGCCCAGGAGGTTCAGCCCCAGCACGCTGAAGACGATGGCGAGCCCAGGCATCAGCGCCACATGCGGGGCCAGCGCCACCATGGTCTGCGCATCGGCCAGCATCCGCCCCCAGGAGGGCACCGGCGGCTGCGCGCCTAGGCCCACGTAGGAGAGCCCCGCCTCGGCCAGGATGCCCAGCGAGAACTGGATGGTGCCCTGCACGATCAGGAGGTTGGTGACATTGGGCAGGATATGTTCGACCGAGATCCGCACCCGTCCCTTGCCCGCGACGCGGGCGGCCATGATGAACTCCCGCGCCCAGAGCGCCAGCGCCGCGCCGCGCGTCAGCCGGGCGAAAACCGGCACGTTGAAGATGCCGATGGCGATGATCGCGTTCAGCGCCGAGGGCCCGGCGATGGCGGTGATCAGGATCGCGATGACGAGGCTCGGGAAGGCGAAGACCAGGTCGTTGCCGCGCATGATGACCTCGTCGAGCCAGCCCCCGTGCCGCGCGGCGGCGGCGAGGCCCAGGGGCACGCCGAGCCCCATCCCGATCCCCACCGCGACCAGCGCCACCGCCAGCGAGGTCCGCGCGCCGACCATGAGCATCGACAGGATGTCCCGCCCGAAATGATCGGTGCCGAGCAGATGCGCGCCGCTCGGCGCCTTCAGCCGGTCGGCGATGGCCATGCCGTCGACCGCATAGGGCGTCCAGAGATAGGACAGGACGGCCGCGACCACGAAGACGAGGCTCAGCGCCGCCCCGGGGGCCAGCCTGCGGATCATGCCCGCCGCCTCAGCCGCGGGTCGACGGCGGCATAGGCCATGTCGGTCAGGAAGGTCACCAGGATCACCGCGAAGACCAGGAGCATGACCACGCTCTCGACCACGATCAGGTCGCGCTGCGAGATCGCCTGGAAGATCAGCCGCCCGAGCCCCGGCAGGAAGAAGACCTGCTCGATGATGATCGCGCCGGCCAGCAGGAAGGAGAACTGCAGGCCCAGGATCGTCAGCACCGGGATCAGCGCGTTGCGCACCCCGTGCCGCCAGAGCGCCTGGGCGCGGGTCAGCCCCTTGGCCCGCGCGGTGCGCATGAAGTCCTCGGCCAGGATGTCGATCAGCGCCGAGCGCATGACCCGCGCGAGGATCGCCGCCTGCGGCAGCGCCAGCGCCACCGCCGGCAGGGTCAGCGCCTTGAGGGCGGCGCCGGGATCCTCCCAGCCCGGGAAACCGCCGGCGGAGAACCAGCCGAGGTTGATCGCGAAGAGCAGCACAAGCAGCATGGCGAACCAGAAGTTCGGCACCGCGATGCCGAGCTGCGTCGCCCCCATGACCGCGAAATCCCCCGCCTCGCCGCGCCGCGAGGCCGCCAGGAGCGCCGCCGGAAAGGCCAGCGCGGTCGACAGCACCAGCGCGTAGAGCGCCAGCGGCAGCGAGATCCAGAGCCGGTCCATGACCATCTCCGAGACCGGCGTGCGATAGGTGTAGGACATGCCGAAATCGCCGGTCAGCATGCCGCCGACCCAGGCCAGGTAGCGTTGCCATTTCGGCATATCGAGCCCCAGCTCGGCGCGCAGCGCCGCCACCGTGTCGGGCTGGGCGTTGATGCCCAGCATGAAGCTGGCCGGATCGCCGGGCGCCACCTCGACCACCAGGAAGATGACCAGCGAGGCGACGACAAGCGACAGGCCGAGCGAGACCAGGCGGCGAAGGGCATAGGCCAGCATGGGGGGCAGGTTAGGGCCGCCGGACCCGAGGGTCCAGCGGCGCGCGGGCCGGGCTGATCACTCGGCCCAGCTGACCCCGGCCAGCGGGTTGGCCTGGGTCGGCTGGTTCTGCCAGAGCCCCTTCAGCCGCGCGTCGGCGACGGTCGGGAAGGCGAGCTGGAAGAGGTAGCCGTTGACGTGATCCTCGGCGATCATGCGCTGCGCCTCGGCCAGGAGGTCCGAGCGGTCGCCCGCGTCGGTGGTCCCGGTCAGCTCGGTCATCAGCGCCTGGAAGTCGGGGTTGTCATACTGGAAGTAGTAATCCGGCCGGGCGTAGATGCCGATGTCCATGGGCTCGGTGTGGCTGACGATGGTGAGCCCGTAGTCCTTGCCGCGGAAGACCTCCTCGAGCCATTGCGCCCATTCGAGGTTGGTGATCTCGGTCTCGATGCCGACCTCGCGCAGCTGCGCGGCGATGATTTCGCCGCCGCGCCGCGCGTAGGAGGGCGGCGGCAGCTTCAGCGTGGTCGAGAAGCCCTCGCCGTAGCCCGCGTCGGCCAGCATCTGCCGCGCCACCTCGGGGTCATGCGGCGAGAGGTCGGTCAGATCGACGTAATCGGGGTGATGCGGCGCGAAATGCGTGCCGATCGGCGTGCCCTGGCCGAACATCGCGCCGTCGATGATCGCCTGGCGGTCGACGGCATGGGCCACGGCCTCGCGCACGGCGGGGTCGTCGAAGGGCTCCTGGCCATTGTTCATCGCCAGGATCGTCTCGCCCTCGGTCGATCCCATGAGCACCTGGAAGCGCGGATCGACCTCGAACTGGGCGATGTTCTCGGGCGCGGGGAAGCCCGCGAAGGCGTCGATGTCCTGGGCCATCATCGCCGCGAAGGCCGCGGTCGGATCGGAGATGAACTTGAAGGTCGCCGCCTCCAGCGCCGGGGCCGGGCCCCAGTAGTCGGCATAACGGGTCAGCTCCACCCGGTCGCCCTGCACCCATTCGGAGAAGGCGAAGGGCCCGGTGCCCACGGGGGTCTGCTTGATGCCCTCGATGGTCTCGGGCGCCACGATCACCGCGTCGCCCCAGGCCAGGTTGAACAGGAAGCTGCCGTCGGGCTGGGCCAGGGTGATCTCGACCGTGGCAGGATCGACCACGCTGACCTCGGAGATGCCCTCGAACAGCGCCTTCTGGGCGTTCACGCTGTCCTCGGCGCGGGCCCGGTCGAGCGAAAATTTCACGTCCTCGGCGTCGAAGGCGCTGCCGTCGTGGAAGCGCACGGCCTCGTGCAGGGTGAAGGTATAGGTGGTCCCGTCCTCGGAAATCTCCCAGCTTTCGGCCAGCGCCGGCTCGACCGAGCCGTCGGCGGCAAAGCGGGTCAGCCCTTCGAAGACGTTGGAATAAAGCACGCTGTCGATGGCCCCGGCCGCGGCGGAGGTCGGATCGAGATGCGGCGGCTCGAGCTGGATCGCCAGCGTCAGATCACTCTGCTGCGCGAGAGCCGGCGTCGCGACGAACGCAAGCGCGGTCAGGGTGCGACGGAACATGGGGGCAACCTCCTTGCCGTGACGGATGGCCCCATGTTTCAGCCATTCGACGCGACGATCAAGCGCCGAGATCGCAATGCCGCCTAGGCGCTGGGGACACCAGGTGATAAGGCGCGTCGCGACACGGCTTTACCCCGAAAGGAGACGAGGTTGAGCGCCACCGGACGGAAGACCGCCCCGCTGCCCGACGACATCCGCGCCATGAAGGGCACGGATCCGATCGTCAGCCTGACCGCCTATACCACGCCCATGGCCCGGATGATGGACGCCCATTGCGACCTCGTGCTGGTCGGCGACAGCGTCGGCATGGTGCTGCACGGGCTGCCCTCGACGCTGGGGGTGACGATGGAGATGATGATCCTGCACGGCCAGGCGGTGCGCCGCGGGCTCGAGCGCGCGATGATGGTCATCGACATGCCCTTCGGCTCCTACGAGGAAAGCCCCGAGCAGGCCTTCCGCAACGCCCGGCGGCTCATGGCCGAGACCGGCGCGGGCGCGGTAAAGCTCGAGGGCGGCACCGAGATGGCCGAGACGATCCGCTTCCTCGTGGCGCGCGGGGTGCCGGTCATGGCCCATATCGGGCTGACGCCGCAGTCGATGAACACGCTGGGCGGCTACAAGGTGCAGGGCCGGGGCCAGGCCGGCGACGGGCTGCTGTCGGACGCCCGCGCCGTGGCCGCCGCCGGGGCCTTCGCGGTGGTCCTCGAGAAGGTGCCGCAAAGCCTCGCCGACCGGATCACCGCCGAGGTCGCGATCCCGACCATCGGCATCGGCGCCTCGGCGGGCTGCGACGGGCAGGTGCTGGTGGTCGACGACATGCTGGGGCTCTTCACCGCCTTCAAGCCGAAGTTCGTGAAGCGCTTCGCCACGCTCGGCGAGGACGGCGAGGCCGCCATCGCCGCCTATGCCGCCGAGGTCCGCGCCCGCAGCTTCCCCGGCCCCGAGCACGTCTTCGGCGACGACGCCCCGGAGCGCGGCTGATGGCGGCAGCGATCCTGCGCCGCAAGGCCGAGCTGCGCGCCGCCGTGGCGGGCTGGCGCCAGGCCGGCGAAAGCATCGGCGTGGTGCCGACCATGGGCGCCCTGCACGAGGGGCACCTGAGCCTGGTCGCCGCCGCGAAATCCGCCTGCGACCGGGTAATCGTAACGATCTTCGTCAATCCCCGGCAGTTCAACAACGCCAGCGACCTGGCGAAATACCCCCGCACCGAAGAGGCCGACGCCGAGGCCCTGGCGCCCTACGGCGTCGATGCGCTCTATGTGCCCGAGCCCGGCGAGATCTACCCCGAGGGCTTCGCCACCACGGTGTCGGTCGCCGGTCTGACGGACGTCCTCTGCGGCGCGCATCGGCCCGGGCATTTCGACGGGGTCGCCACGGTGGTCTCGAAGCTTTTCCTGCAAAGCGGCGCCGACCGCGCCTTCTTCGGGGAAAAGGACTACCAGCAGCTGCAGGTGGTGCGCCGGATGGCCGCCGACCTCGACCTGCCGATCGAGGTGAAGGGTTGCCCCACGGTGCGCGAGCCCGACGGGCTGGCGATGTCCTCGAGGAACCTTCGGCTCGACGCGGCGGCGCGGGCCGCGGCCGCCGCCCTGCCCCGCGCCATGGGGGCCATGGCCGCCGCATTGCGCGACGGCGACACCGCGAGCGTGGCCGGGGCGGCGGCGCGGGCGGATCTCGCCGCGGCGGGCTTCGCCGAGGTCGAATACCTCGAGCTGCGCGCCAGCGGCGATCTGCGGCTGATGGAGCGCCCCGAGGCCCCCGCGAGGCTCTTCGCCGCTGCCTGGATCGGCGGCGTGCGGCTGATCGACAACATCGAGGTGTGAGGGCAGGTTCTGGACGGCTCGAGGTGGGGCGCGACAGCCTGATCGGTGCCGCGCGGGCGGATCGACCGGACCGCGCCCCTGAGCCCCCCGCGCCTAGCGCAGCTTCGGCGGCTTCTCGGGGTCCGAGCCCGGGGCCTGCACCTCGGCGCGGGTCTCCTCCGCCTCCGGCTCGGGCAGGTCGAAGCGCAGCCCGACCCGCGCCAGCCGGGCGGTGAAGGCATCCGCATCGTCAAGGAAGACCACGTCCAGCGCCCCCGCCTCGATGCCCGAGAAGACCAGCGCCTCGTTCACCGCGCGGGCCAGCGGGCCCTCGGCACCCTCGCGCGCGCCGGTGATGCCCAGCATGTGCCCGTGGCTGCCGTCGTCGTAGCGCACCGCGGCCAGGTAGGCGCGCCGCGCCAGCCCCGCCGCCCGGCCAAGCTTGCCGTCGAGCGCGGTCAGCAGCGCCTCGGGCACATTGCCGGGCGCCAGGAGCTCTTCGGGCCGGGCGCTGGCCTCGGCGGGCCCCTGCCCCAGCGTCTCGGCCAGCCAGGCCACCGCGTCGGGCGGGATCAGATAGGCCGAGGGCGCGACGTCGAGGTTCAGCCCCAGCCCGGCGCCCTGCCCCGCGAGCATCCCCGCGATCACCCGCCCCGGCAGCGCCGCATAGGGCGCGGGCTTGCCCAGGAAGGCGGCGAGCCGCGCGTCGCTGTCGAAGACCAGGAGGTACGAGGTGCCCTCGACCTCGAAGACCTCCGGGTCGAGCGTCTCGCCTTCGGGCTCGCGGCTCAGGAGCAGGAGCAGCTCGGTATCGGCGAGCCGCTCGTAGAAGCGCAGCCGCGCGGCGTCATCCTCGGGCGCGGCCTCCATCGCCCGGTAGGCGGTATCAAGCGGGGTGTCTGTATCCATGCCGCCGAGGTAGAGGGCGCGGGGCCCGCAGGCAAGGCGAAGGCGTGGCGGGGAGGGCCTGGGGCGGGGCCGGCAGGCAAGGCATGGACGTGCCGGGGAGGGCCTCGGGCACCGCCCGCTGGCAAGGAATAGACGTGCCGGGGAGGGCCTGTCGCGCGAAGACCCGAGGCCGTCACCGCACGATGCACCGCGCCGAGGCCCGGCCCCTCAGCCCAGCGCTTCACCCATGGCGGCGCGCAGGGCGGGCAGCACCTCGGCCTCGAACCAGGGGTTCTTCTTCAGCCAGGCGGTGTTGCGCCAGGACGGATGCGGCAGCACGAAGGTGCCCGGCGCATGGGCGCGCCAGTTGTGCACCGTCTCGGTCACGCCGCTCCGCAGCCCCAGGTGGTAGCGGTGCGCATACCCCCCGACCAGCACCCTGAGCCGCACCTGCGACAGCTCCGCCATGACCCTATCGTGCCAGGTCTCGCCGCAGACCTTCGGCGGCGGCAGGTCCGCGCCCTTGGCGTCATAGCCCGGAAAGCAGAAGGCCATGGGCACCACGGCGATCCGGCGGGTGTCGTAGAAGGTCTCGGGCCCGATCCCCAGCCAGTCGCGCAGCCGGTCGCCCGAGGGGTCGTCGAAGGGCTTGCCCGACTTGTGCACCCGGAGCCCCGGCGCCTGCCCGGCGATCAGGACCCGGGCCGAGGGGGCGAACCAGGCGACCGGGCGCGGGGCATGGGCGGTCTCTGTCTCGGCGAACCGCGGCGCGCAGATGCGGCAGGCGCGGATCTCCTCGGCGAGGCTCATCCCGCCAGCGCCCCGGGCACCACCAGCCGGGTGGCATAGGTGATCCGTCCCGCGATCCAGCGCAGGTCCGCGCGCGAGACGGCGACGCAACCCTCGGTCGGATAGCCCGGCCGGCGCCACTGGTGCAGGAAGATCGCCGAGCCGCGCCCGGCCTCGGCGCGGGGCCAGTTCCAGTCGGTCAGGATCACCGTGTCATAGAGCGGATCGGCCCGCGCCAGCCGCTCGTGGCTGGCCGCATAGGGCGCACGCACCATGGTGTTGTAGTCCTCGTCCCTGACGTCGTCGGACCAGAGGTCCCCCGGCCCGATCGGCAGCGCCCAATCGGCGGGCGGGGCGATGCGGTCGGCGCGGTAGAGCATGCCGACGATCCGGTGCACCCCCGCGGGTGTCGCCCCGTCGCCCTCGCGCTTGTCGCGGGTCACCCCGCCGCGGCCGAGCGCGCAGGGGATCTGCCGCCCGAGAAAGCGCAACCCCCGGGGCGTGACCACCAGGTCTTCGGGGCGCGGGATCACGCCGCCGCCTCGCGGGTGATCCGCGACATGGCCTCGGCGGCGATCTCGAAGGAGCGCAGCCGCGTGCCGTGGTCGTGGATCTGGCCGGTCAGGATCACCTCGTCGGGCTGGTGCCGGGCGATCAGCTCGGAGAGCTGCGCCTCGACCTGCGCGGGCGTGCCGGTGGCCGAGACGCTGAGCGCCGCGTCGACCTGCGCCCGGGCGCCCGCCGGGATCACCGCGTCGATATCATCGACCGGCGCGGGCATCTTGCCCGGCCGCCCGAGCCGCAGCCGGTAGAAGGCCTGCTGCATCGAGGTCTTGAGCCGCAGCGCCTCACCCTCGGTCTCGGCGGCGAAGACGTTCACCGCCAGCATGGCATGCGGCCGGGCGCGGCCCTCGGCGGGCCGGAAGTGGCGGCGGTAGACCTCCAGGGCCTGCTCCAGCGCCTGCGGTGCGAAATGCGAGGCGAAGGCATAGGGCAGCCCGAAATGCGCCGCGACCTGCGCGCCGTAAAGCGAGGAGCCGAGGATCCAGAGCGGCACGCCGGTGCCCGCGCCGGGATGGGCACTGACCGGGGCCGCGGGATCGGCGGGGCCGAAGAGCCGCAGCAGTTCCGAGACCTCCTCGGGGAAGCGCTCGGCCCGGGCGTGGTTCACGCCGAGGGCCTGCATCACCGCCTGGTCGCCGCCCGGCGCCCGCCCGAGGCCCAGGTCGATCCGGTCGCCGTAAAGCGTCGCCAGCGTGCCGAAGGCTTCGGCCACGGCGAGCGGCGCGTGGTTCGGCAGCATGATGCCGCCCGCGCCGACGCGCATCTCGCGGGTGCGCTGCGCGACATGGCCGATCAGCACGGCGGTGGCCGCCGAGGCGATGCCCGGCATGTTGTGATGTTCAGCCAGCCAGTAGCGGTGGTAGCCCCAGGCTTCGGCCTTTTCCGCCAGCTCGCCCATGTTCCTGAGCGCGGCGGCGGTGTCGGAGCCCTCGGGCACGGGGGCGAGATCGAGAAGGGAATAGCGCATGGGTGTCTCCTGTTCCTCTTCCGACCTAAGAAGTGAACCGATCGGTTCAAAGGGGGCGATGCGGCAATCCTGCCGTGCCGGGGCGGCGAGGCCAAGGGGGCGGGGTGAAGCGTCCGCGTGGGGCGTGCAGGTGGTTTGGCCTGTGGTGGTCAGCGACGCGGCGCTCAGGGAGCCAGAGCCCTCCGCGTCCGGCGCAGCGCGCGGCCTTGCAGGCCGAGCGCCGCACAGCGGCGTCCCGCCCGCGCGCGTCCGACCGACCACAACGGGCGCGCCTCACCGCGCCCCGTGCCGCCGCCCTAAAGCAGATGCCCCGACTTCTTCGCCTTGGTCGCCAGATAATGATGGTTGAACCGCGTCTCGCCGACCTTGAGCGGCACGCGCTCGGTGACCTCGATGCCCTCGGCCTGCATCCGGGCGATCTTGGCGGGGTTGTTGGTCAGAAGCCGCACCGCGCCGAAGCCCAGCTCGGTCAGGATCTGCGCCCCGAGGCGGAAGTCGCGCTCGTCGTCCTCGAAGCCCAGCCGGTGGTTGGCCTCCACCGTGTCGAAGCCCTGGTCCTGCAGCGCATAGGCGCGCATCTTGTTCGCGAGGCCAATGCCCCGGCCCTCCTGGTTGAGGTAGAGCAGCACCCCCTCGCCCGCGCCGCCCATCTGCGCCAGCGCGGCGTTGAGCTGCGGGCCGCAGTCGCACTTCAGAGAGCCCAGCAGATCGCCGGTGAAACAGGCCGAATGCAGCCGCGCCAGCACCGGGGTCTCGCGGTCCGGGCGGCCGATCTCCACGGCGTAATGCTCTTCCGAGCCGTCCTCGGGACGGAAGATGTGCAGCCGGGCGCGTTCGGCATGGCGCAGGGGCACCTGGGCGCTGACCACATGTTCGAGCGGCGAGAGCCGCAGGAGATGCGGCGCCGCGACGTCGGCGTCGATCCGGGTCAGCCCGGCGGGGGCCTCGGCGCCCAGCGGCACCACCAGCGCGGCGGGCAGGAGCCGGGCGGATTTCGCCAGGACCAGCGCCAGCCGGTGCAGCGCGGCGTCGCCTTCGCGGCGCGAGGTGAAGGGCCCCTTCATCGGATGCGCGAGGTCGTCGGCGGGATCGGCCAGCGCCTGCACCCAGTCGAGGCCCGCGTCGCCGGGCAGCGCGATCCGCGCGAGATCGCCGTCATAGGCCCGCGCCCGCAGCGTCGCCGCCCGCCGCCCGGTCAGCGCGAGGTCCGCGGGCCGGCCCAGCGCCTGCACCGCGGCGAGCCGCGCGGCGCTCAGCGTCTCGGCCGCCAGCACCAGCGCCGCGCCCGAGGCGCCGCTGAGAACCACCGGCACGCCCATGCGCAGGTCGCCCCGCGCCCGCGCGAGGGTCTCGGTCAGATCGGGAGAGAAGGCGGGCTCGGGCGTCATGTCCTTACAATCCTGTAATAATCCTGCACCGTCTACACGACGCCGTGAGAGATTTGCAGCAAAACTTGCCCCTGATCGCGCCCGCTCACATTTCTGTCACGAGAAACGGAGGACGCGATATGGCGCAACTCAAGAACATCCTGCTCGTCGACGACGACGAGGACCTGCGCGAGGCGCTGGCCGAACAGCTTGTTCTGACCGAAGACTTCGAGGTCTTCGAGGCCGAGGATGGCGCGCAGGCGATGCAGAAGGTGAAGGAACAGCACCACGACCTCGTCATTCTGGACGTCGGTCTGCCTGATACCGATGGCCGCGAATTGTGCAAGCTGATGCGCAAGCAGGGGCTCAAGGCGCCGATCCTGATGCTGACCGGGCATGACTCCGACGCCGACACGATCCTGGGGCTCGACGCGGGCGCGAACGACTATGTGACGAAGCCCTTCAAGTTCCCGGTGCTCCTGGCCCGCATCCGCGCCCAGCTGCGCCAGCACGAGCAGTCCGAGGACGCGGTCTTCCAGCTCGGGCCCTATTCCTTCCGGCCGGCGATGAAGATGCTGGTCGACGAGGCGGAGAAGAAGATCCGGCTCACCGAGAAGGAGACCAACATCCTCAAGTTCCTCTATCGCGCGCCCGACGGCGTGGTGCCGCGCGACGTGCTCCTGCACGAGGTCTGGGGCTACAACGCGGGCGTGACGACGCATACGCTCGAGACGCACATCTACCGGCTGCGCCAGAAGATCGAACCCGATCCCTCGAACGCGCGGCTCTTGGTGACCGAAAGCGGCGGATATCGGCTGATGTCGTGACCCCGAAGGTTTGAGGGGAACCGAGCGGTCCGCCGCGTGTTTCCTCTCCGGCCCGTCGCATGTGCGGGTGATCACATGCACCCTCCCTGTTGGACTGGCCCGGGCCTCGCGCCCGGGCCTTTTTTTGTTTGGCTGTCGGGGGTTGTCGTGGGGCGGCCTGCCTCGCGGGGGCGCTGCTAAGGGCGCAGACGCCGCTATGTGCGGCTCTGACGCCGCCGTCCCAAACGAGCTGACCGGCCTTGATACTGGACGGAATGCCGCAGGCGTAGAATACTTATCCACATTTCCCGCACCCGCGCCGGGGCCTTTCCCGGCCCGCGCGCCTTTGACCAGAAGCCATTTTCCCGAAAGCCCGCGGCCCAATCCCCACCCGCAGGCGCGAGACCAAGAACGAGGGACATGCCATGGACACGATTCGCTCGGTGTCACGGACCTATGCCAGCGCCGACAACGCCCGCGCCTGGCGGGAACTCGGGGCGACCTTCCTGATCTACCTCGCCGCGGTTGTGCTGGCGCTGCAGGCGATCGGCAGCTGGTGGCTCATGCTGCCCGCGATGGTCATCGCCGCGGCGGCGGGCCTCAGGCTCTACATGATCCAGCACGACTGCCTGCACCGGTCCTTCTTCACCAGCCGGGCGCTGAACGACGCGGTGGGCACGCTGCTCTCGCCGATCGCCATGACGCCCTACCAGGCGACGCGCTGGAAACATAACCAGCACCACGCCCATGTCAGCGACCTCGACCGGCGCGACACCTTCGAGATCTACGTGATGACCGTCGAGGAATGGGAGCGCGCGCCCCTGGCCGAGCGGCTGCGCTACCGGCTCTACCGCTCGCCTTTCATCCTCGTGGTGGTGGGGCCTTTCCTCCTCTACGCGGTGCTGCGGCGGTTCCCGCTCTACGGGCTGAAGACCGGCGTCTGGGACCTGGTCCTGCACAACGCGCTGCTGCTGGGTTGCCTCGGCGCGGTCTACCTGGCGGCGGGCTGGGCGGGCATCGGAGTGTTCTACGGCATCGTCTATATCGCCACGCTCTGCGGCGGGCTGATCCCCTATGTGCTGCACAACTTCGAACAGGTGCATTGGGGGGTGAAGCCCGAGCTGGACTTCGAGACCGCCGCGCTCGAGGGCTCCTCGGTCCTCGACTGGGGGTGGCTCTTCGACCTGGCGATGATGAACATCGCCTATCACGACCTGCACCACCTGAACGCCAAGATCCCCGGCTACAAGCTCAAGGCCGCCCACGCAGAGCTCGAGCGGCGGGGACTGATCCAGTCCAAGCGCATCGGGCTGATCGAGGGGCTCATGTGCCTGCGCTGGAAGCTCTACGACACCGAGGCCGGGCGCATGGTGCCCTTCCCCCGCCGAGGGCGGGACGTTGCCGGCGTGCCGGCCGCATAGCGCCTGCGCCCTGATCGGGGCCGGGGGCCTGCTGGCCCTTCTGAGTTGCGCGCCGCTGGAGGGGCCGGGGGCGGGGGTGGTCGGGTCTGCCGCCGGAGAGTCTCCACAGGCCGCTGGCGTCGCACACCGGGACGCGAGAGCGGCCCCTGCCCCGGCCCCCGCGCCCGGAGTGGCAGCGGGAGAGCTCGCCACCGGAGGGCCTCCCCGGCCCGCAAGAGTCACGCAACGGGACGCCGGGGCGACGCCCGCCCCGTCGCTCACCGCCTTCCTGCCCCCGCGCTTCATCGCCGATCCGCGCAACATCGCACCACCGCAGCCCGAGCCGGGCGCGCTGCGCTTCGCCCTGCCCGCCCGGGCGCGGCCCGGCGCGCGGGTGGCGCTGCGCATGGGCGAGAGCTGGCAGCCCGGGCACCGCAATATGTTCGGCTTCGAGATCCTGATCGAGCCTGAGACCCTGCCGCGCCAGACGCCGTTGACGCTGGCGCGCTGGCAGGCGGGGCCCGAGGGGCCGGTGCTTCTGGAGATGACGCTCGACGCGCGGCACGGGCTCCTGGTCGAAAACCGCCGCTGCGTCGGGCCCGCGGGCTTCGGCACCTGGCGGCGGGTCTACCTGCGCATCCTCTGGTCCAAGGCGCCCAGCGGCTACCTCGAGGTGCGCTGCGGCACCGGGGCGCTCGCGACCATGCCGGTCATCTATGCGCGCGAGGGGATCGCCACGCATCCCCCCGGCGCGCCGCCGCGCTACGACCTGAGCCTGGGGCTGATCGCCGGGCGGACCCTTGCCGCCCCCGCCGAGGTGCGCCTGCGCCGGATCATCTGGCGGCGGCTCTACGTGGTCTTCGACCGGGTGGCGCAGGCGGGCTGAGCGCCGCCCGCCCCGGCCCCCAACCCGCAAAAAGAAAACGGCCCCGAGGTCTCCCCCGGGGCCGTCCTGTCGTTCGCATCAGGGCGTCGAGATCACTCGGCGTCCTGGTGCTCCTTGTTGGGGTCGGCTTCTTCGCCGGTCTCCTGGTCCACGACCTTCATCGACAGGCGCACCTTGCCTCGGTCGTCGAAGCCCAGCAGCTTCACGAAGACCTCCTGGCCCTCCTTCAGGATGTCGGAGGGGTGGTTCAGGCGCTTCGGCACGATCTGGCTGACGTGCACGAGGCCGTCGCGCTTGCCGAAGAAGTTCACGAAGGCGCCGAAGTCGACGATCTTCACGACCTTGCCCTTGTAGATCTTGCCTTCCTCGGGCTCGGCCACGATCGAGTAGATCATGTCGTAGGCCTTCTGGATGGCCTCGCCGTTCGGCGATGCGATCTTGATGATGCCCTCGTCGTTGATGTCGACCTTGGCGCCCGAGGTCTCCACGATCTCGCGGATCACCTTGCCGCCCGAGCCGATCACTTCGCGGATCTTGTCGGTCGGGATCTGCATGGTCTCGATGCGCGGAGCATGCTCCGAGAAGGAACCGGCCTCGGAGAGCGCCTTGTTCATCTCGCCGAGGATGTGCATCCGGCCGTCCTTGGCCTGGGCCAGGGCCTGCTTCATGATCTCGGGCGTGATGCCCTGGACCTTGATGTCCATCTGCAGCGAGGTGATGCCCTCTGCGGTGCCTGCGACCTTGAAGTCCATGTCGCCGAGGTGGTCCTCGTCGCCCAGGATGTCGGTCAGAACGGCGAACTCGCCGTCATCTTCCAGCACCAGGCCCATGGCCACGCCCGCGACCGCGGACTTCAGCGGCACGCCCGCGTCCATCATCGACAGCGACCCGCCACAGACCGAAGCCATGGAGGAGGAGCCGTTCGATTCGGTGATCTCGGAGACCACGCGGATCGTGTAGGGGAACTCGGTCGCCGGCGGCAGAACCGCCTGCAGCGCGCGCCAAGCGAGCTTGCCGTGGCCGATCTCGCGGCGGCCCGGAGGGCCTACGCGGCCCGCTTCACCGACCGAATAGGGCGGGAAGTTGTAGTGCAGCAGGAAGTTCGAGCGGAAGTTCCCGTGCAGCGCGTCGATGATCTGCTCGTCATCGCCGGTGCCCAGCGTGGTCACGACCAGCGCCTGGGTCTCGCCGCGGGTGAAGAGCGAGGAACCGTGGGTGCGCGGCAGGACCTTGGTCTCGGCCTCGATCTGGCGCACCTGGTCGAGCGCGCGGCCGTCGATGCGGCGCGAGCTTTTCACCACGTCGGCGCGCAGCACGACCGATTCAAGCTTCTTCAGCGCGGAGCCGAGGTTGGCGTCCTCGAGCTCTTCTTCGGAAAGCTCGGCCTTGATCGCCTCCTTGGCGGCGGCGACGGCGGCCTGGCGCTCCTGCTTGTCGGTGATCGCATAGGCGTCGCGCATCTGCGTCTCGCCCAGGCCCTTCACCTTCTCGTAGAGCGCGGAGTAATCCGGCGGCTGGAAGTCGAAGGGTTCCTTGGCGCAATCCTCGGCGAGGTCGACGATCAGGTCGACGACCGGCTTGAGCTGCTCATGCGCGAAGGTCACCGCGCCCAGCATCTCGTCCTCGGTCAGCTCGTAGGCCTCGGATTCGACCATCATCACCGCGTCGCGGGTGCCGGCGACCACCAGGTCGAGCCGCTGGTCGGGGTTGTTGCGCAGGTTCTGCATGTCCTCGACGTCGGGGTTGAGGACGTATTCGCCATCCTCGTAGCCGACGCGGCAGCCCGCGATCGGGCCCATGAAGGGCGCGCCCGAGATGGTCAGCGCCGCCGAGGCCGCGATCATCGCCACGATGTCGGGATCGTTGACGAGGTCATGGCTCAGCACCGTGCACATCACCAGGACTTCGTTCTTGAAGCCCGGCACGAACAGCGGACGGATCGGACGGTCGATCAGGCGCGCGGTCAGCGTCTCTTTCTCGGTCGGACGCGCCTCGCGCTTGAAGAAGCCGCCGGGCACCTTGCCCGCGGCGTAGTATTTTTCCTGGTAGTGGACCGTGAGCGGGAAGAAGCTCTGGCCTTCCTTCGGCTCCTTGGCGAAGGTCACATTGGCCATCACGGAGGTCTCGCCCAGCGTGGCGATCACCGAACCGTCGGCCTGACGGGCCACTTTGCCCGTTTCCAGCGTGAGCGTTTCCTCGCCCCACTGCATGGTTTTCTTCGTCGTGTTGAACATCATCGTATCCTATCAGGGAGCCCTCCCGGGCGTATCCCGGGTCTCCCGTTTGATTGGCGGCCCCATTGCCGCCGCCCCCTATCCTGTCGCATGGCCCGGGGGCTCAGGGCGTCACGTCTCAGATAGCCCGCCCCTACAGTGTTTTGCAGCGTTTGGAAAGAGAGCGCGCTGTCACAGCGCGCGGGTCTGCCAGAGCCGCACCTTTGTGCCGCCGTGATCGACGAAGGGGCCGGGTTTGGCGAAGGGCAGACCGGTGGCTTTGGCGAGCGGTGCCTCCGAGGTCACCAGCGCCACGCGCCAGCCCGCGAAGGCCTCGGTCATGCGCCGTCCGAAGGCGGCATAGAGCGGGAAGAGCGGCGATTTCGCCCCGATCCGCCCGCCGTAGGGCGGGTTCACGATGACCAGCCCCGGCGGCCCCTCGGGCGGGCGCGCCTCGGAGATCGGCTGGCAGGCGAAGCGGCAGTAGGCCCCGAGCCCGGCGTGGGCGGCATTGGCCTCGGCCATGGCGACGGCCCCGGCGTCGCGGTCGAAGCCGGTGAATTTGTGGGGCATTTCCCGGGGTTCGGCTGGGGCGGGTGCTGCGTCCTCGGCGCTGGCCTCCCCGGCGAGCAGCTCGAAGGCGAAGCTGCGCGCGCGGCCGGGCGAAAGGCCCAGCGCCCGGTCGGCGGCCTCGAGCACGAAGGTGCCCGAGCCGCACATCGGGTCGAGCACCGGTTCGCGGCCGTCGTGGCCCGCCGCGCGCAGGAAGAGCGCCGCCATGGTCTCGCGCATCGGGGCCTTGTTGACCTGCTCCTTCAGCCCGCGCTTGTGCAGCGGCTCGCCCGAGGTGTCGACCGAGAGGGTGCAGACATCCGCCTCGATCCGGGCCTTGATCGCCACCGGCGCGCCGGGGCCGACCTCGGCGCCCAGCGTTTCGGCGATGGCGCGCTCGATGCGGGATTTCGCCGCGCCCTGGTGGTAGATCTTCGAGTTGCGGCAGGTCGCCTCGACCCGGACCGGCACATCGGCGCGCAGCCAGTCCGACCAGGGCAGCCGTCGCAGCCGCTTGTCGAGCTGGGCGGGATGGGCGGCGGGGAAGCGCGCCAGCCGCACCAGCACCCGGGTCGCGCCGCGCAGCTCGCGGTTGGCGCGGCGGACCTCGGCCCAGCCGCCCTTGAGCGTGACACCGCCCGCGACATTGGCGGTGACGGTGAAGCCCGCGGCGCGCGCCTCTTCGCCCAGGAAGTGTTCGAGCCCGGGGGCGGTGACCAGGAATATCTCGAGCGGGTCTGAGGACATGGGGGCGGTCTAGCCTGCTCTGGCGGTGGCGGGAAGGGGCCTGGGCCGGGCGCGGGCCTCAAGGAACGCGGCGGGCGCGGGCCTCGAGGAAGCGGCGGGCGCGGGGCCGTCGGGAGCCCTCATACGACAACGCCCCCGCAGGTGGGCTGCGAGGGCGTGCCGAGATGGCAATGGCGGGGCGCGCGGCGCGGGCCGCCCCCGCCGGAGGCCGGCTTAGCGGCGGATGCCGAGCTTGCCGATCAGCGTCTTGTAGCGCTGATGGTCGTTGGCATTGAGGTAGTCCAGCAGCTTCCGGCGCTGTGCGACGAGCTTCAGCAGGCCGCGACGCGAGTGGTTGTCCTTCGCGTGGGTCTTGAAGTGCTCGGTCAGCGCGGTGATGCGGGTGGTCAGGATCGCGACCTGGACCTCGGGCGAACCGGTGTCGCCTTCGACGGTTGCGTATTCCTTGATGATCTTCTGCTTTTCTTCCTGCGTGATCGACATCGGGGTCTCCTTGTCAGGTTCGTGTGGCGGCGCGAGCCGGGATGTCGTCCAGCAAGGCCGATGGAGCAGCCCCGGACCGGATGCCCGGGACCCGCGGCGTATAGGGCGATTCAGCGGGCTTGAAAAGCGGAAATCGCAGGGTGGGGGATGAGGGGTGGGGCCGGGCTGGCGTGGGGCAAGGGACGCGGGCGGGTTGCCGCGGGGCAAGGAGAGGGGGCGGGCTGTCGCGGGGCAAGTGGCTTGCGGGTGGCGAGTGCCGCGCGTCAGGCCTTGAATGAGGGTGGGCGCGCATGGGTGGCGCGCGCCGAAAACAGCCCGCGTCTCGCAGGCCGCGTCCAACCCTGCCGCCTGTGGCCAGCCTCTCCTGACGGCTTGCCTCGAACCGCCGGATCACGGCAGGCCATCCGCCCTGCCTCCGCCGCGCCTCTTTCCAGCCTCTCCCGACAGCACGCCGCGCACCGCCAGCGTCACGCCACGCCGCCAGCCCGCGCTCAGACCGCCAGAGTCACTGCTTCGCTTGCGGCCATCAGGACGATGTCGCCGATGGGCGGGGCCTCGTCGGCGGGCAGCTTGGCGAGGATCACCTCGCCGGACATGAGAAGCAGGCGGTCGCCGCTCTCGGGGTCGGGGCTGTAGCCGATGTCCTCGGGCGCGCCGGCGGCGTCGTCGAAGACCACCACCATGCGATCCTCGCGCATGTCGAAGTCGATCACAGTGGCGCCGCCGCCGGTCATCCAGTGGCCGGTCAGGAAGGTGTCCGCCCCGGCACCGCCGTCGCCGGTGTCGCCATCGCCGAGCACCAGGGTATCCGCGCCATCGCCGCCGTTCAGGAAGTCGGCGTCGGGGGCTGTGGCGGAGTTTGCGGCTGCGGGGCTTGCGGGATCCTGACCCAAAGCCCCGGCGACCTCGCTCTCGCCACCGTCAGCGCTCATGCCGGTGTCCGGGCCGGCCGCACCGGACATTCCGCTGCCCGACGTCGGCGCACCACCCGCCGCGCCCGCCAAATCTACGCCCGCCAGCAGATCGTCGCCCGCGCCACCGAAGAGCGTGTCGGCGCCCTGCCCGCCCGAGAGGACATCGGCGCCCTCGCGCCCGTGCAGCGCGTCATCGCCCGATCCGCCGCTCAGGAGGTCGTCGCCGAGCCCGCCCTGCAGCTCGTCGGCGCCCGCGCCGCCCTCGAGCGTGTCCTGCCCGTCGTGCCCGAAGAGCGCGTCATCGCCGGAGCCGCCGCTGAGGAGGTCACAGCCCGCGCCGCCGTGCAGGGTGTCCTGGCCCGCGCCGCCTTCGATCTGATCGGCATCCTCCTGGCCCTGCAGCACGTCGTCGCCGCCGAGGCCCAGGAGCGTGTCCTGCCCGGCCCCGCCGTCGAGGTGGTCGGTGAACTCCGTACCGGTCAGCGCGTCGGCGTCATCGGAGCCGGCAGAGATCAACCCGCCTTCGTCGGTCAGCGTCAGGCTTTGCGCGGCGACCGCGAGGGGGCTTGCGCCCGCGCTCTGCGCCGCGTCAAAGCCGCCTGCTTCCGACGGCTCTGTCGCGGCCAACCCCGCATCACCACCCAAGCCCCCGCCGCTGGGCATCTCTTCGGGCGGGGCCTCATCGGCGGCGAAATCCTTCTCCAGCTCGTCCCCGTCGTCGTCGCCAGGGACGCTGGACAGGATCGCCACCGAGCCCACGACCATGAGCCCCATCAGACCGGCAAGAAACATCACGATGCGGGACTCCCGTCAGCAACCGCGCAGATCATGGACCCGCGCGGCGAAATCACCAAAGCTTCCCGTATCTTATGGTTAAGAGGAGCTTTCCGCGGGCAGCCAGCGCCGGGGCGTCACCGTGTAAGGCACGTAAAGCGGATGGCGCGGGTGCCCGGCCTTGGTCAGCCCCAGGTGCCAGAGCGCGCCGAGCCGCGCGCGGACCGCCTCGGCCCGGTTCAGATGCGCGCCATGCACGCCCCAGGCAGCAACGGTCATCGAGGAGGCTTCCGCCCATTCGACCAGAAGCGCGTCGTTCTCGGGGCCGACGGGATCCTCGGCGGCCTTCAGATCGGCGGGCCGGGTGGCGCGGAAGGCGAAGAGATTGGCGATCCGCACGCCGCCCGCGCCCATGGCGCGCGCGCGGGTCTCGCAGCGCTGGATCGTGGGATCGTTGCGCAGCTCGGTCGCGGTCGAGGGGTTGAGCATCACGAAAAGCACCGGCGGGGCCTCGGACCAGCGCCGGGCGAGCCCGTAGCGGTAGCGCTCGCAGGGGGAATAGAGGGCCTCGGAGCGGGTCTCCCCGGTATCATGGCTGCGCCGGATCATGGGCGGGGGTAAAACCGCATGGCGGGGGCCTGGGCAAGCCCCCTCCGCAATGTGACGGACCCCGGGGACGGCGCCAAAGCGCCCCGCCCCGGGGGCCAAGGCGCTCAGATCGCCGCCAGCATCGCCTCGCCGCCGGAAATCTCGCAGGTGCCGCGGCCCTCTTCCTCGTGCAGCACCCGGACCACGCCGTCCTCGACCAGCATCGCGTAGCGCTTGGAGCGGTCGAGGAAGCCCACCGGCGGGGCCGAGAACTCCATGCCGACGGCCTTGGTGAAGGCGGCCTCGGGGTCGCTCAGCACCGTGACGCCGCCCGCGCCCGCGCCGGTGGCCTCGTCCCAGGCGGCCAGCACGAAGGGATCGTTGACGGCGATGCAGATCACCTCGTCGACGCCCTTCTCAGCAAAGCCCTCGCGGGTCCGCAGGAAGCTCGGCATATGCGCCGAATGGCAGGTCGGGGTGAAGGCGCCGGGCAGCGCGAAGATCACCACCTTCCGCCCGTCGGTCTTCTCGGACAGGTCCACCTGCTCGGGGCCCTCGGCGCCGAGGCGCGCCAGCGTGGCCTCCGGCAGCTTGTCTCCTACGGAAATCGGCATGACACCCTCCTTAACCTTTCCGTTTCGCCGCTCAGCAGATATAGGGCTGGGCCGAAAAGGAAAACCAATCCCGAAGGGGGGACACGCCAGATGCGCCATGTCGTCGTGATCGGAGCAGGCCAGGCCGGGGCGGCCTGCGTGGCCCGGCTGAGGAAGTCCGGCTTCGAAGGGAAGATCACGCTGATCGGCGAGGAAAGCGTGCCGCCCTACCAGCGGCCGCCGCTCTCAAAGGCCTATCTTTTGGGCGAGATGCCTCTTGAACGGCTCTACCTGCGGCCCGAGAGCTTCTACGCCGAGAACGACATCACCCTGCGGCTCGGCGCCGAGGTGACCGCGATCGACCCCGAGCGGCGCGAGATCTCGCTGGGCGACGAGACGCTGGGGTATGACGAGCTGGTGCTGGCGACGGGTTCCATGCCGCGCCGCCTGCCCGAGGCGATCGGCGGCGCGCTCGAGGGCGTGCTGACCGTGCGCACCGTGGCCGATGTCGACGCCATGGCGCCGCGCTTCACCGAAGGGGCGCGGGTGCTGATCGTCGGCGGCGGCTACATCGGGCTCGAGGCGGCGGCGGTGGCGGCCAAGCGCGGGCTGAAGGTCACGCTGGTCGAAATGGCCGAGCGCATCCTGGCGCGCGTCGCGGCGCCCGAGACCTCGGAGTATTTCCGCGAGCTGCACCGCGCCCACGGGGTCGAGCTGCGCGAGGGCACCGGGCTGACCGAGCTGATCGGCACCGACGGCCATGTCAGCGGCGCGCGGCTCTCCGACGGGCGCGAGATCCCGGTCGATTTCGTCATCGTCGGCGTCGGCATCACGCCCGACACGCGGCTGGCTGAAAGCGCCGGGCTGGTCCTCGACAACGGCATCCGCACCGACGAGCACGGGCGCAGCTCGGACGCGGCGATCTGGGCGGCGGGCGACTGCGCCTCCTTCCCGCATGGCGGCACCCGGATCCGGCTCGAAAGCGTCGGCAATGCCATCGACCAGGCCGAATGCGTGGCCGACAACATCGCGGGCGAGAGCCTGCGCCCCTATGAGGCCAAGCCCTGGTTCTGGTCCGACCAGTTCGACTGCAAGCTGCAGATCGCCGGGCTGTCGACCGGGCATGACCGCGTGGTCACCCGGCCGGGCTCCGAGGGGGCGCGGTCCTTCTGGTATTACGCCGGCGAGCGGCTGATCGCGGTCGACGCGATGAACGACGCCCGCGCCTACATGGTGGCCAAGCGGCTGATCGAAAGCGGCAAGAGCCCCGCCCCCGAGGCGGTGGCCGACCCCGAGACCGACCTCAAGGCGCTTCTGAAGGCGTGAGGATCATCGCGGGGGCATATCGCGGGCGGGCGCTGACCTCGGTCGGCAAGGGCGACCCGGGCGCGCATCTGCGCCCGACCACCGACCGGGTGCGCGAGAGCCTCTTCAACATGCTGGCGGGCGGCCGCTTCGGCGATCCCTTCGAGGGCGCCGAGGTGCTGGACCTCTTCGCGGGCACCGGGGCGCTGGGGCTCGAGGCGCTGTCGCGGGGCGCGGCGCGGGTGACCTTCGTCGACGACGGCCGCAAGGCGCTGGGACTTCTACGGAAGAACATCAAGCTTCTAGGCTGCGCCGAGGCGGCGCGGGTCATGGGTTGTGACGCGACGCGGCTGCCCGCGGCCGAGGCGGCGGCGAGCCTGGTGTTCCTCGATCCGCCCTACGGCAAGGGGCTCGGCGCCCGGGCGCTGAGCGCGGCGCGCGCGCAGGGCTGGATCGCTCCGGGCGCGCTGGTGGTCTGGGAGGAAAGCGCCGCGCAGGAGCCGCCCGAGGGCTTCGTGACCCGCGAGAGCCGGCGCTATGGCGACAGCCATGTGACGCTGCTGGATGCGGTTTAGCGGTGGCGTGATGGCCTAGGGCCTTGCGGAGGGCGTTTTGGCGGGCACTGCGCGCCTCGCGCCCTGACGATACCGACCGAGCCCGCGCAACACGGCGCCAGCCTGCGCCGCCCGCCTACCCCTCGCGTCCCGCCAGCTTTGCGGCGCGATGCGACCAGAGCAGATGCGTCAGCGCCCAGAGCGCCGCGACGCCCGCGCCGAGGCCCAGCGCGGTCAGCCCCGCCGCCTCGAGCACCAGCCCGCCCAGCGCCGAGCCGCCCGCCGTGCCCACGTAGATCGCCGCCGCGTTCAGCGCGAGGATCACGCTGGCCTCCTCGGGGGCGAGGCCCAGAAGCCGGATCTGCTGCGCCGCCATGAAGGACCAGCCCAGCACCGACCACAGGAAGACCAGCGCGAAAAGCGCCCATTCGGGATAGGGCAGCCCGGCAAACAGCGGCATGGTCACGATCTGCCCGCCGACCAGCAGCAGGAGCGTGCGCAGGAAGCCCAGGTTGTCGGCCATCCAGCCGCCCAGCATGTTGCCCAGCACCGCGCCGACGCCGAAGATCACCAGCGTCAGGGTGATCTCGTCCCGGCCGAAGCCCATGGTCTCGGTCAGAAGCGGCGCGACATAGGTGTAGAGGACGAAGATCGCCCCCAGGAAGGACGCAGTGTAAAGCACCGCCCCCATGGCCACGCCGTCGCGCATGACCCGCGCGAGATCGCGCAGCGACACCGGCGTCAGCCGCAGCCCGCGGGGCACGCCGAACCAGACCAGCACCAGCCCGACCAGCGCCAGTGCCGAGACCAGCGCGAAGGCGGCCCGCCAGCCGTAGGTATAGGCGATGAAGCTCCCCAGCGGCACGCCCGCGACCTGCGCCAGCGTCAGCCCGAAGACCACCGCGGCAAGGACCACGCCGCGATTGCGCTCGGAGGAGAGCGCCGCGGCCACGGCGACGGAGACCGGGGTGAACATGCCCGCGCCCGCCGCCGCCAGCGCCCGCGCGGCGAGCAGGAGCGGCAGGCTCTCGGCCAGGGCGCCGAGCCCCATGCCGATGCCGACGAGCGCCATGCCCAGCGCCAGCACCTTGCGGCGCCCGAAGCGGCCGGTCAGCGACACCAGGATCGGCGACATCAGCGCGTAGGAGATGGCGTAGACCGTCATCACCCAGCCCGCGCCGCCGCGCGACAGGCCCAGAGAACCCGCCAGCGGGTCGAGCAGGCCGATCACCACGAAGGCGGCCATGCCGATCACGAAGTTCGACGCGGAGAGCGCGGCGATCACCCGCCGCGCGGCGGCGTCACCCATAGGTGGGGTGGAACCGGCCCGCGGGCGAATTGGTGAAGATCTCGACACCCTCGGCGGTCACGCCGACCGAGTGCTCGAACTGCGCCGAAAGCGACTTGTCGCGGGTCACCGCGGTCCAGTCGTCGGCCAGGACCTTGGTCTCGTGGCGGCCGAGGTTCACCATCGGCTCGATGGTGAAGAACATGCCCTCCTCGAGGACCGGCCCGGTCCCGGCGCGGCCGTAGTGCAGCACGTTCGGCGGCGCGTGGAAGACCCGCCCCAGCCCGTGGCCGCAGAAGTCGCGCACCACGGACATGCGCTGGCTTTCCACGTATTGCTGGATGGCATGGCCGATGTCGCCGAAGGTATTGCCGGGCTTCACCGACTCGATGCCCATCATCAGGGCGTCATAGGTGACCTGGATCAGCCGCTCGGCCTTCCGCGGCAGGCGGCCGGCCACATACATGCGGCTGGTGTCGCCATACCATCCGTCGACGATCACCGTGACGTCGATGTTCAGGATGTCGCCGTCCTTCAGCTTCTTGTCGCCGGGAATGCCGTGGCAAACCACGTGGTTCACGCTGATGCAGGTGGCGTGCTGGTAACCCTTGTAGCCGATCGTGGCGGAAGTGGCGCCTTCCTCCTCGATGCGGGCGCGGATGTAGTCGTCCAGCGCCGCGGTCGTCTGGCCGGGTTTCACCAGCTCGGCGACCTCGTCGAGAAGCTGCGCCGCCAGGCGGCCAGCCGCGTGCATGCCGGCGAAATCGCCGGGTTCGTAGATGCGGATGCCGTCTCGTGTCAGACGTCCTCGGGGCACTTTGTTCAAGCCGTTGCTCCGGTTCGGTGTGAATGTGGCGAGCCGTGGCTCAGATAGGCTATTGACAACATATTTAGCCCCCTTGGTCCCGGTTTGCCACCCGATTGCTGCGATGCGGAGAGGCCGGGGCCCGACAATCCGCGCCTCGGGCCGCTTTCAGGGGGCCTCGAAGGGCAGAGGCGCGCCCGGAAAGACGCCCTCGGGGGTGATCTCGCAGCCCAGCGCCAGGGCCTCGACACCCGAATCGCGGGCCGCCGCGAAGGCCGCCAGATAGGCCGGGTCGATGTCGCCTGCGAGGCCCACGCGCCGGGCGTCGTCGCGGCTGACGAGGTAGAGCATCATCGCCCGCGCCCCGGCCCGCGCCACTTGCGACAGCTCGGCCAGGTGCTTGGCGCCGCGCGCCGTCACGCTGTCGGGAAACTCGGCCAGCCCCGCGCTGCGCGAGAGGGTCACCGATTTCACCTCGAGGTAGAGATCGGGCAGGCCCGCCTCCTGCAGGAGGAAATCGATCCGGCTGCCGGTGCCGTATTTCTGCTCGGGCCGCACCTGGCCGTAGCGCGCGAGCCCCGGCACCGCGCCGGCCTCCAGCGCCTCGCGGACCACGCGGTTGGCCATGCCGGTGTCGATCACGACAAAGCCGCCCGCCCCCGTCTCGGCGAGCTTCCAGCTCCATTTCAGCTTCTTCTTCGGGTCATCGTTGGGCTCGAGCCAGACCGCCGTGCCGGGTTCCGCCAGCCCCATCATCGAGCCCGGGTTGGCGCAATGCGCGGTGACCTCGCGCCCGTCGGGCAGCCGGCAGTCGGCGAGGAAGCGTTTGTAGCGGCGGATCAGCTCCGCCCGGACCAGAGGGGTTTGAAAGCGCATGGCGGGGGCCTATAGCTGTCGGACACGCCAAGGCCAAGGAGCAGGACGATGCCCAACCCCCGTGCCGCCATGCTGGTGATCGGCAACGAGATCCTCTCGGGCCGGACCCGCGACGCCAACATGCATTTCCTGGCCGGCGAGTTCACCAAGCGCGGCATCGACCTCGCGGAGGTGCGGGTGGTCTCGGACAACCGCGCGGCGATCGTCGCGGCGCTGCGCGCGCTGAAGGCGGATTTCGACCTGGTGGTGACCTCGGGCGGGATCGGGCCGACCCATGACGACATCACCGCCGACTGCGTGGCGGAAGCCTTTGGCGTGCCCATCGACGTCCGCGACGACGCCCGCGCCATCCTCGCCGCGCATTACGAGCGCACCGGCAAGGAGCTGAACGAGGCGCGGCTGCGCATGGCCCGCATCCCCGAGGGCGCGAGCCTCATCGAGAACCCGGTCTCGGCAGCGCCGGGCTTCATCCTGGACAATGTGCACGTCATGGCCGGGGTGCCGCAGGTCTTCCAGGCCATGGTTGCCAGCGTCTTGCCCGGGCTGACCGGCGGCGCGCCGCTCCTGTCCCAGTCGATCCGGGTCGAGCGCGGCGAGGGCGACATCGCCCAGCCCCTGCGCGCCCTGGCCGAGGAGTTCTCGGACCTCGACTTCGGCTCCTACCCGTTCCACGAAAACGGCATCTACGGCGCCCATGTGGTGGTGCGCGGCACCGACGGGGCGCGGGTCGATGCGGCGATGACGCGGCTGGCCGAGACCTTTTCCGCGTGAGCGATCTGTTCGACATCGCCGAGGCCACCTGGCCCCCGGCGCAACGCTTCGAGGTGCCGGGCTTCGTGCTGCGCGACGGCGCGGGCGGCGGCAAGCGGGTCTCGGCGGCGACCCCCCTGCCGGGCTGGCAGGACGCCCATATCCGCGAGGCCGAGACCGGCATGTTCGGCCTGGGCCAGCGGCCGCTCTTCATGCTGAAACCGGGGGAGGAGCGGCTCGACATGGCGCTGGCCGACCGCGGCTATCACCTGGTCGATCCGGTGGTGATCCTGAGCGCGCCCGTCGCCGCGCTCGACGACCGGCCGATCCCGCCGGTGACCGCCTTCGCGGTGCCCGAACCGCTGGCCATCATGCGCGAGATCTGGGCCCGGGGCGGCATCGGGCCGGCGCGGCTCGCGGTCATGGCCCGGGCCGAGGGGCCGGCCACGACGATCTTCGGGCGCGTCCGGGACAAGCCCGCCGGCTGCGCCTTCGCCGCCGTCTCGCAGGGCACCGCCATGGTCCATGCGGTCGAGGTGGTCCCGGCGCTCAGACGCAACGGGCTGGGTCTCTGGATGATGCGGGCGGCGGCGAAATGGGCCCGCGCCGAGGGCGCCGAGCGGATCGCCATCCTCGTCACCCGCGCCAATCACGCGGCCAATGCGCTCTACGCTTCCCTTGGGATGACGGAGGTGGGAGAGTACCACTACCGCATGCATCCCGAGGAGGAGACGTGACCGAAAGACCCCTGCCGACCGCGCTGGATCTGCCGCCGGTGGACCCGCTGCCCGAGGCCACGCAGCGCTATTTCGACATTTGCGAGGAAAAGCTCGGCATGGTGCCGAACGTGCTGCGCGCCCATGCCTTCGACGTGGCCAAGCTCGACGCCTTCACCGCGCTCTACAACGAGCTGATGCTGGCGGACTCGGGCCTGTCGAAGCTCGAACGCGAGATGATCGCGGTCTGCGTCTCGGCCGTGAACCGCTGTTTCTACTGCCTGACCGCCCATGGCGCCGCGGTGCGCGCGCTCTCGGGGGATCCGCAGCTCGGCGAGATGCTGGTGATGAACTGGCGCGTGGCGGATCTGTCGCCGCGCCACCACGCCATGCTGGCCTTCACCGAGAAAGTGACCAAGACCTCCGCCGAGGTGGTGGAGGCCGACCGCGAGGCCCTGCGCTCGGTGGGTTTCTCGGACCGCGACATCTGGGACATCGTGAACGTCGCGGGGTTCTTCAACATGACCAACCGGGTCGCCAGCGCGACCGACATGCGCCCGAATGAGGCCTATCATTCTCAGGCGCGCTAGCCTCGCGCTGGCGCTTCTCGGCGCCCCCGCCGCCGCGCAGGAGCTGCCCCTGCCCGCCGGCGCGGAGCTGACCGAGGAGCTCAGCGAACCCGGCGCGGGCTACGCCCTGCCGACCGGCCCCTGGCGGCCCGAGGGCGGGCTGCCGGTGCGCCGGATCGAGGGCACCTTCGAGGCCAGCGCCTACCGGCTCCCGGGCGGCGGCCTGACCCCGGCGCAGATGATGGCGCCCCTGCGCGCCGCGCTGGAAGAGGCGGGCTACGAGGTGCTTCTGGACTGCGCCGCGGCGCGCTGCGGCGGCTTCGACTTCCGCTTCGCCACGCGGGTCCTGCCGGCGCCCGCGATGTATGTGGACCTCACCGATTTCCGCTTTCTCTCGGGCATCGGCCCCGATGGCGGGGCGGTCTCGCTGATCGTCAGCCGCTCGGACAGTGCGGGCTTTTTGCAGGTGATCCGCGCGGGCGGCGAGGCGGCGCGGGGCGGCATCGTGACCACCCGCGCGCCCGATCCCGCGCCGCGCGCCGGGGCGGAGGTCGCCGCGGACCCCGAGGGCCTTCTGGCGCGGCTCCGGGCCGAGGGGCACGTGGTGCTCGAGGATCTCGATTTCGGCAGCGGTGCGGCGGAGTTGAACGGCGGCGAGGTGGCCTCGCTCGAGGCCATCGCCGCCTTCCTGCGCGAGGCGCCGGACCGCCGGGTGCTCTTCGTCGGCCATACCGACGCGGTGGGTTCGCTCGAGGCCAACCGCGCGCTGTCGCTGCGCCGCGCCGAGGCGGCGGCGGCCTATCTGCGCGCGGCCGGCCTGCCCGAGGGCCAGGTCGGCGCGCGCGGCGTGGGGTTCCTCGCGCCGCGCGCCTCGAACCTTGACGAGGACGGACGGGCGCTCAACCGCCGGGTCGAAGCGGTGCTGCTGGCCCGGGAGTGAGGGCTGCGGGGGCGCGTCGGGTTCGGCGCTCCGGGCGGGTGCAGGGGCAAGGCTTTGGCTGAGGGGTGATGTCGCGGCGGGTGAGCGGGTGAGCGGGTGAGCGGGTGAGCGGGTGAGCGGAGCGGGACGCCCGACCGGCCTGAGCGGCAAGAGGTGCGCCACCCGTGTCGCTCTACGGTCTGCAAAGTGTCTCGTTTGCCCCCCGAAACCTCCCGGCCCCTCCACGCCGCCGCGCCCGGAGAGGCCCAACTCCAAAAGCCGCCCCCGCGCCACCCGCCGCCAATACTCCGCCTCCACATCCGACACCCCGCCCGGGGTGGATTCACCGCCTGCCATCGCTTAGGTGTGAGCCAGAAAGCCGACGGAGAGACCCGCATGGCCATGCCGCCCCTCACGCTCTATCTCGCCGCCCCGCGCGGCTTCTGCGCCGGTGTCGACCGGGCCATCAAGATCGTCGAGATGGCGCTCGAGAAATGGGGCGCGCCGGTCTACGTGCGCCACGAGATCGTGCACAACAAGTTCGTCGTCGACGGCCTGCGCGAGAAGGGCGCGGTCTTCGTCGAGGAGCTCGACGACTGCCCCGAGGACCGGCCTGTCATCTTCTCCGCCCATGGCGTCCCCAAGGCCGTGCCCGCCGAGGCCGCCCGGCGCGAGATGATCTATGTCGACGCCACCTGCCCCTTGGTCTCCAAGGTGCATATCGAGGCCGCGCGGCACCACGAGAACGGCCTGCAGATGGTGATGATCGGCCATGCCGGCCACCCCGAGACCGTGGGCACCATGGGCCAGCTGCCCGAGGGCGAGGTCTTGCTGGTCGAGACCCCCGAGGACGTGGCCCATCTCGAGGTCCGCGACCCCGAGAAGCTGGCCTTTGTCACCCAGACGACGCTGTCGCTCGACGACACCGCCGAGATCGTCTCCGCGCTCAAGACGCGCTTCCCGCAGATCGTCGGGCCGCACAAGGAAGACATCTGCTACGCCACCACCAACCGGCAGGAGGCGGTCAAGGCCATGGCGCCCGACTGCGACGCGCTGCTGGTCGTGGGGGCGCCCAACAGCTCCAACTCCAAGCGGCTGGTCGAGGTCGGCGCCAAGGCCGGCTGCCGCTACGCCCAGCTTGTCCAGCGCGCAGGCGACATCGACTGGCGGGCGCTCGAGGGCATCCGCTCGATCGGGCTGACCGCCGGGGCCTCGGCTCCCGACGTGCTGATCGAGGAGGTCATCGAGGCCTTCCGCGCTCGCTACGACCTGCAGGTCGAGACGGTGACCACCGCCGAGGAGAACGTCGAGTTCAAGGTCCCCCGGGTGCTGCGCGTCCCGGCGTGAGGCGGGCGTTCGTGCCGGCCGTGGCGGCTTGATGCGGGCGCTCAGGCGCTGCCGTGGAGGCTTGAGGCAGGCGCTCGGGCCTTGCCGTGGTGGCGCTGTGATGCGCCCAGGGCGTGAGGCCGGGAGACGGTGAGCGCTTCGAGTTTGGGCGCGCCGTGGCGGTGCGAGGCGGACTCTCGTGTCCTGCCGCGGCTGCCCTGTGACGCGCCGTGGTGGCATGAGGCGGACCCACGAGAATTGTCGTGGCGGCGCTGTGATGCGCCGGGGCGTAAGGCCGGTGGACGGTGAGCGCTTCGATTTTGGGCGCGCGATTACCCGCATGACGCGGTTTTCAGGGCGGCGATCGTGCAACTTCCAGAGCACCGGCATTCCAACCTCCAGGGCGGCGGCATCGCACCGCCCTGCCCGCAGCTCCCCGGGAGTTGAAGCGCGGCGCGGGCCGGGCTAGCTCCCGGCTGACCGCTGCAGGAGTGTGAGATGACCGCGATCCCCCGTTTCGCCCTGATCCTCGGCCTCGCCGGGGTGATCCCCTTCGCCTGGGGCGCGCTGACCGCCTATCTGCCCGGCCTCGCCGCCTGGGGGCAGGCGCAACTCGGGCCGCGGTTCATCGGACCTTACGTGCAGCTCTTCTACGGCGCGGTGATCCTGTCCTTCATGTCCGGCGTGCTCTGGGGCTTCGCGACCAAGGCCTCGGGTCGCCGCGCCGGGCTGGGCTACGGGCTCTCGGTGATCCCGGCGCTCTGGGCCTTCTTCATGACCGGCGGCGGGCCGACCTCGGCGGGGGTGAACCTGATCACCGGGTTCCTCGGCCTGCTGATCCTGGATTTCGCCTTCTGGAAATGGGGGCTGGCGCCGTCGTGGTGGATGGCGCTGCGCGGGCTGCTGACGGCGCTGGTGGTGTTGTGCCTCTTCGTGGGGGTGGTGATGTAGCGGGTTGGTTTGGGGTTGCGATTGGGACTGTGGCGGTTTGCGTGGCGCGACGGAGCGCGCTTCCTGCTTCCTGCTTCCCGCTTCCCGCTTCCCGCTTCCCGCTTCCCGCTTCCCGCTTCCCGCTTCCCGCTTCCCGCTTCCCGCTTCCCGCTTCCCGCTTCCCGCTTCCCGCTTCCCGCTTCCCGCTTCCCGCTTCCCGCTTCCCGCT